>JBOHVR010000304.1:0-2745 GCA_050735755.1 Binatia bacterium | reverse complement strand
TTGCAGTCGAGCAGCGCCTTCTTGATCGTGCGCAGCGGCACTCCGCCGTACATCGAATACTCGGTCAGCGGGTACGCCTCGACGTAATAGGGCTGCGCGCCGCTCAGAACCATGCCGTAGTGATGCGACTTGTGGCAGTTGCGGTCGACGATCACGATATCGCCGGGCTTGCAGACCGCCTGTACGACGATCTTGTTGGACGTGGACGTGCCGTTGATGCCGAAGTACGCCCGCTTGGCGCCGAACGCGCGCGCCGCTTGTTCATGCGCTTTCTTGATGTTGCCGGTGGGCTCGAGCAGACTGTCGAGTCCGCCGCTGGTCGCCGAAGACTCGGCGAGAAACAGATTCGTGCCGTAGAACTGGCCCATGTCGCGAATCCAGTTCGAGCGGAAAATCGACTTGCCGCGCGCCACCGGCAGCGCATGGAACGTGCCGATCGGGCGCTGCGCGTAGCGCTTGAGGTTGAAGAAAAACGGCGTGTCGTAGCGTTCGTTGACGCCATCGAGGACCGAGAGGTGGACCTCCATGATCTCTTCGATGTTGTAAAACACTCGCCGGATCGGCGCGACTTCCTCGCTGCCTGCCAGTTTTTCGACCGCTCGGTCGGTGAGTAAGTAGATATCCAGCTCGGGACGGTAGTTTTTAACCAACCGGGCGAGCGTCGTGGCAAGCGCTGCAGGCGCAATGGCGGCCGGATCGACGCTCAGATTGCGCACCAGAAAGTCGCGCATCATCGGCAGCTCATGGTGGGAACGGAACTGGAAGCCGTCATAGATGACGACCGCCTGGACATTGTGGTTGAAAATCGTGCCGATGACACCGTCTTCAAAGCTGCCGACCTGCACGATCTCGTAGTGAAAGAGATCCTCGGGGCGGCGCAGGCGCTTCAATTCGTTGCGCGCGCGTTCCCAGCCGCCCGGGTCGTTGGGCGTTACTACGAGGATTTCGAAATACGGCTTTTGCGCCTCTCCTGTCTGGACATCCGGTGGCAACACATCGATCGGGCGGGCCTCGCTTTCCTGCAAAGGATCCCAAGCACCGCTGTCGTGTCGGTAACTGCCGGTGAGCAGCGCATGGGAGATCTTTTGCACGAGCCGCGCGAAAACGCCCGCATTGGCCTCATCGATCGTTTCGCGAACGGTTGCCATCGAGCGCGGTCCAGGGTAGGCCCAATAATTTTCCATCGCGCTAATTTCTCCGAGGAGCTGCGCCGCCTGGGCGAGGAACTTGTGCGGAGGTTGCCCTTGCGCAGTTGCCGCTTCCCAAGCCCGCCCCACCGTGTTCATCTCGCACCAGCGATCGCTTCTCGCCTCGGCCGCAGAAAAGAAATCTTTGAGATCCATGCCGTTCTCCTTCTATGTTTTAATTTCGCTCACCCGGCTTTCTCTCACACTTTTGTCTGGACAAAGCCGTCATGGTCCTTCGTCATCGGCTTATCGATCGTTCAGGGTTTCTGCTTTTTGAGTTCTATTTTCATGCCGTCGCGATTGAGAACGAACTTGCGGCCTTCAACGGACGACGCCAGATGAATGACCACGCCATTTAAATTCTTTATCGTCGCACGAGATCCGCCGCCGGTATCTTGAGCGTCGGCTTCAATCTTGTGGTAGGTGCCGTTAAAAAATTGCGGATTCTTTAGATTAAAAACCTGACCGGACAGCTCTGCCGCAGTAATATTGGGATCGACATCTCGGAAGAGCCCTTTCGCGTTAAAGGTGAAAGGATAATCACGTCCCTTGTACGTCAAGACTCCCTCACCCCATGAAAGCCCGACGTCCGTTGAGACCGATCTGGTGGTTATCTTGACTGTCCCATCCGGCGTCTGCGCTGCCACCGATGCCAACAGCGCTCCCCACACGAAAAAAACACTAACAATCGCACGAAGCATTTTCCCTCCTGATTTTGAAAAACAGGAACGCTTCACACGTAACGCCTGCATTCACATTCGCGATTTGTTGCTTGGTATTTAAGTCTGTCGGATCCGAGTACACGCTGAGTCGTTCTAGCGAAGTTCAGGCAGCGCGTATATTGGACCTTGGTCCAATATACGAGGGAGGGGAGAAGAACCTTTTTGGGGCGGATCGGTTCGATGGGACTACTGAGATCAGACGTAAGATTCCCGACCCGTGAGCTACTCGACTAAATGTCAGCGGAAGAGAGGGCTGTGGATTTTGTTGTGAGTTGCTTACGTTTCTGCGCCGCCACGGAATCAGCCGTACACGCCACGCAGATCAATACACGTGCGCCAGCGGCACAGCAAAGCACCCGAGTCGCTTCGAGCATTCTTTTCACAACCAAATTATCGGGCTTGCTGTCGTTTGATTTGATCAAGCTCTCGCTGCTGCCGATCGATCTCCGCTTGCTGCGCCTGAAGACGACGCTGCAAATCTTCTTCCTGTTCTTGTCGCGCCTGCATTTGATCGCCGATGAGCGCTCCGCCGAGGAGGCCCACGGCTGCGCCGATACCTGCCCCGGCACCGGCGTTTCCCGCCGCAGCGCCGATGATCCCACCCAAACCGGCACCGCCAACGGTCCCGATGACGGCGCCCTTCTCTCTGGTCGAGAGTGGCTCAGAGCACCCGAAAAGACACACGCTCAGCATGATTGCCGAAAACTCCTGTTCCAGGGCCTCGAGTCGCTTCTCTCTAAATTTGATGTAGTCTTCGCAGCTTTTCTGTCCGACTCCATAGGCGAAATAGCGGTTGTTTTTATCTATTGCGTAAACGTTCGAACTCGCGGCTACGC
>JBOHVR010000303.1:0-10080 GCA_050735755.1 Binatia bacterium | reverse complement strand
GCAGAGGAAAGATAACCGTAAGCTTCTCTATAGTCGCGGGCGTAGCTGGCTTTGAGATAGCGCGCGACCAATGACAGCCGCTCTTGAGAGGTAGGATCGCGATCCGCCGTATAGAGATAGGCGGCGGGCAAAGCGAGGAGCACGGCAATCGCGGCGAAGAAAATTACGCCGTTGCGATAAGATCTGGGGCCCATTACTTGACGGTAAACCTTATTCGATCAGTGGCGTTTAATTCGGCCTTGTGGTCTGCGGTGACGACTCTCAGCTCCAGAGTGTGAGGGCCGGGCTTGATCCCGTTAAGAGAGCCCTTCTCGCTGCTGAACATGCCCATCAATTCGCCGTCAACGTAGGCATGGACGTGCTCGCCCTTCTTTCCTTTGACGAGTTTGAACTGCAGAGGGACCTGATCGCCTTTCACCGTCTGCCCATCCTTGGGCGCTAAGATTTTCACGCTGGCGCCCTCGGCGGGAAACAACGCGGTTTCAGCGGGCGCTTTGATATCATGGGGTATCGCTTCGCGCGGCTCTTTGCCTTTCACCGTTTGGCTGGAGGCGGCTTTGTGATCATGCGGGTGGGTGTCCTCAGCCCCCGCGGCTGCCTTCCCCCCGTCCCACGATGACAGAAAAAAAAGCGCAGCCAGGACAATCGTTTTGTAGTTTTGCGGTCTTGTTGCCACAGCCGAGTTAGGTCGAATCCGCCTTACTGCACCGCAAACTGGACGGGGCCCGTCGCATCAAGCTCAGTTCATGGTCCTTCGTGACCGGCGTTAATTCCAATCGATGCTTACCCGGCGGGATGCCCGTAAGGGGTCCTTTCCTTCTCTTGAACATGCCCATGAGCGCGCCGTCGACATAAGCATGAACGCGCTCGCCTTTTTCCTTTGACCCGTCTAAAGCTAACAGGAATTGGGTCTCCTTTAAACACCTGACCGTTCTGGAGCGAGAGGCGAGAACCAAGCTCCATAGGGATTTGCGCCTGGTGTCGGGCTCGCTCACGCCCCTTTGCCGGCCCTGGCGTATTGTGGGCGGGCAAATAGTTCGAATCTCTTCCCACAAGGCCGGGCCTAGCGTAAAAATTCATATGCAGCCGGGTTCAGCGCCTTCTCGCTAAAACGAAGCGCAAGCTCCTAGCCGAGTCGAGCGCCGCTGAAAGCCGAAGCGCGCGCCCACCGCCGCAACGAAAAACCCGCTTCCAGAACGATGAAAATGGCGGCCAAGGTCAACACGATCGTCGCGGCCGAGGAGATATCGAGATAAAAACTCAAGTACATTCCGATCGCGCCGCTGAGCGCTCCTAACACGGGAGAGACAATGAGTAACGCTTGGAAACTTCGGGTGAGATAGCGGCCGATGACCGGAGGAATCACGATGGCGGCGGCAACCAGGGTGACGCCCAGAATTTGCGTCGAGGCCAGCACGGTGATGGCCAGCAAGATCACGAAAAGAAAATCGACCCAGCCGGTTGATATTCCGTAGACCGCGGCAACCTCAGGATCAAAAGTGGAAAAGAGCAACTGCCGGCGGATCACAAGGAGTCCGACAAAAACCAGCAGCGCGATCGCCGTGACAATCCAAAGATCTTTCTGCGTGATGCCGAGGATATTACCGAACAGAGCCGCTTCGATGTTGCGCGTGAAGCTGCGATAGGTGGAGACGATCGCGACTCCAATGGCGAAACTGGAAGTCGTGACAACTCCGATAGCGGCATCGGCGCCAACCAGGCGCCGGTGGCTAATGAGGTGGATCAGGGCGGCTGAGATGAGGGCCCATAGGCCGGCTCCCAAGAAGAAATTGATATTGACGACATAGCTCAAAACCGCGCCCCCGAAGATCGCGTGCGAAAGGCCGTGGCCGATGTAGCTCATGCGGCGCAACACGACGTAAACGCCGATGAAACCGCACAACCCGCCGACGAGCATCGCGGCCAGCAGGCCGTGGCGGAAAAACTCGTACTGAAACGGCAGCGACAAAAGCATGCTAAGAGCCGGCGTGTGGTCTTTCGCCGATCATGATCATGCCGTCGTGGAGGAACACCACCATATCGCCGCGATAGGTCTCTTGTAGGACCTCGCGGGTGAAGACGTCCTGCGGGCGGCCTTCGGCGATGATGCGACGGTTGAGGCAAATGACCCAGGGAAGATGAGCCGCGACCCAGTTCAGATCGTGCGCGGTGATCACAATCGCAACGCCGTGATGATTGATCTCGTGGAGGAAATGGATGACATCGTCGCGGGAGCGGATGTCCAAACCTGCCGTCGGCTCATCTAAAAGGATCAACTCAGGCTCGCCCATCAGGGCCCGTGCCAAAAACACCGCCTGCTGTTGTCCGCCGGAAAGCTCGCGAATGTGGCGCTTGCCCAGTCCGCTGAGGTTAAGACGCTCCATGACCGCCTGGACCTTGCCGCGGTCTTGCTTGGTGGCGCGGCGCAGCCAATGATTTTTACGGAAAAGTCCCATCAGGATCACTTCTTCCACCGTGATCGGAAAATCCCAGTCGATCGTTTCCAGTTGGGGAACGTAACCGATTTTTTCCAATGCCGGTCCGGTCACTTCTTTTTTGCGCAGCGCAACCTTTCCGGCCGCGGGCCGGACGGCGCCTAAGATCGTTCGCAGGAGCGTGGTCTTGCCGCCGCCGTTCGGCCCGACCACCGCAACAAACTGGCCGGGCCAGATCTTGAGCGCGACTCCTTCGATCGCCGGGGCGCGGCCGTAACGGCATGTGACACCGCTAAGCTCGAGAAGCGGCGCAACGGCATGGGCCGCGGGCGGCTCTTCAACGCCGTGCGGATGGAGGCTCCCGTGCGCCCCGTGTTCCAATAAATCATGTTCTCCGGTCACGAAACGTCCCTTACTTCTTGCCGCGGTAGTCAGCCGATGACCCCGCGACCGGAGCCGAATCCACTTCTTTGAGCGCGGCGGCTGAGCCTCCGAGAGCCTCGAACATAATCGTCAAGTTCTCGACCATCATGCCGATGTACGAATGTTCCGGCAGGCCCGGTTTTCCGGGCAGCTCGTCATCGCGAAGTTTATCAATATAGCGGGTCTTTGCCTCTCTAGCTATCTGTTCCAGGACAGGGCTCGGGAAAACTTCCGAGCCAAAGACCGCGGGCACCCGTTCTTTCTTGATTTGATCGATGAGGCGCGCCACCTCGCGCGGGCTGGGGTCCGAAAAATCGGAAGGCTGAACCGCGCCGACAACCTGAAAGCCGTAGCGCCGCGCAAAGTACGGCCAGGAGTCGTGATAGGTCAAGAGCCGGCGGTTGCGCGCGGGAATGCTTTTTACCGCTTCGCGCATGGCTTGATCGAGAGCCGCGAGCTTTTTGAGGTATTGCGCCGTGTTCGTTTCGTAAGCGGCCTTATTTTTCACGTCCAGTTCGATCAGTTTGTCGCGCACCAGCTCGGCGTAGCGCATCACGTAAACGGGATTGAGCCAGAGGTGAGGGTTCGGATGTCCTTGTTCTTTAGGAAAACTAAAGTCGAAAACGTATTCGCTCTCTTTGATCGTATGGTTGCCGAGCAGCAGCACGGTCGCGCCGGGCTTCTTGTTGGCGTTGGCGAGATTCAGGGTAGGAATCTCGAGATCCAGCCCGTTCAGGATAATGAGATCGGCCGCCGCAATAATTTTTACGTCCGATGGAATCGGCTCGAAGGTGTGCGAGTTGATGCCCTCCGGAATAATCCCAACCAGCTCAACTTTGTCGCCGGCGACGTTCTCGGCAATGCTGGTAATCGGCGCGACCGTCGTGACGACTTTGAGCTTTTGGTCGCTTGTTGTGAGTGCGGGCTCTTCTTGCCTTTGACAGGCGTTGAGGAAGAAGGCCATCGCGGTGGCAGTCAAGAGGACAAGAATTTGGCTAGCCTTCATAGACAATCTAAACTTCGCCGCGCAACCGCTGCTATCGATCTACTTTCTAAATCCACCAAAGAGCGATCTGCGGTCTTCACCTGTGCAGAAACATTGCACGTCCTGAAAACCGGCTTCTCTTAGCCATTCCAAATGACTTTCCAAAGGATGAGTCAGGATTTCGAAGTTGAGAAAACAGCCTCCCGTTTTTACGAGCGGAAAAAGCTCCTTGTAGATGGCTCGAATGATGGCGGCTTCGCGCGCGTTGTGGATTGCGATCGCAGACACTACGGCTTCGAAGGGTCCCTTGATCTCTTGAGTCCAACCGGGCTTGCGAAAGTCGGAATAGACAAACGCAAAACGGCCATTGAGATTACTCATACGCTCGAGTCCCAGCTTGGCCATCTCCTCCGAACCGTCCTGGCATACAGCCGTAGAATTAGAAAAATGTTTTAGCAAAAACTGCGTCAATGCCCCGTACCCCGCCCCGACATCTAAAATTCTGATCGGGGAGTTTTTGTCGTAGGGGATGGTTTGCGCCATCAAGAGGAACCGCTCCTGCCGATCTATCTCTTTCTGATCCTGACCCTTAGCCCACTTGGAAACGTATTCTGAAGAATGCCAGTCGTGGGGACCGTGCGCGCGATGATATTCCGAAGAATGCGGCGTCTTTGACATTTGCGACCTCCTACATGGGTATTTTCTTTTGCGTTTTGGAGCTGGTGTTTGGCAGTAACGGCAACGTGTTACTTCGCCAAACGAAAACGGTAAATGTATGTAAACTCTGCGCGTACGTTGTGGCCGTCTTTTTGTGCTGGCTCGAACCGGGATTGCTTCACAGCCTTGAGGGCTTCTTCGTCAAAACCTGTTCCACCGCTCTTAACGACCTCGGCGGTCATTACTTTTCCCTCCGTATCAACCTCAATCCTTAGGGCGACGTCTCCCTCCATTCCCATCCGCAGTGCCATCGGCGGGTAGGAGGCTTTGACCGTTTGTAGCGGCTTGGCAGCGCGATTGGTTCTTAGAATCGTTGTGGGTGCAGGGAGGCCGGGCGCGCCGGATCCTCTGCCCAATCCGGAACTGGCGGTACCAGCGCCGCCGCCAGCCGTGCCGCTCCTTGGAACGACGGCGATATCTCCGTTTCCGAATAAATTCCCTGCTCCGGCGGCGCTTCTCCCGCCTTCAACTTTGGCAGTGGAAGAAAAAGCAGGAGTCTGCTCCGGAGTTTTTGCTTCGAGTGGTTTTTCGAGTTCTTCTTTCGGCTGTACCAACACTGGGGGAGAAGCGGGTCGCGGAGACTCCAGCAGGTTGTTCTTAGCAAGGGGTTTGGGCTCCCTCGCTTTTTTCACCTTGGGAGGAGGGGATTTTTTGACAAAAGCTGGCTTCTGTTCTTTCTTCTCAATGGTAGTTTGTTTTGCCGCACGAGGAAGATCGACAAGCGCTATAGGTAAAAAGTCCTTGTGCAGGAGACGCGCGCTGCGGCTCATGGCCGTCGAGGCGATCAGAATAGCGACGAGGTGGATAAGCGAGGAAGCCAGCAACGGTTGGGTTAGCGAGGAGCCTTTCACCGTTGTCCATCCGTGGGCTTTACAGCTATGGCCATTTTGGTCACGCCGGCCTGGCGGGCGTCGTCCATGACGTGAACGACGAACCCATGCTCGACGCGCTCATCCGCGTTAATCAGGACCAGGAGATCCGGGTTCGCCGACAGACGCTGTTGAAGAACGGTGCGAATATTTTCCCGCGCGACTTCCTGCTTGTCGATGGAGACTTTGCCGTCTTGAGTAATCGTGACCGAGGCGCTTTCGCTCGGTGCTGGCTGGCCGGTAGCGGCTTTAGGGAGGTTAACCGGCAGGCCGCGGTAGTGAGCCATGGATAGGGTTGAGATCATGAAGAACACGAGCAGAAAGAAAATCGTGTCGATCATGGGAATGATCTCAATCCGCGCTTTCTTGAAGGTCTTTCGCAGTAACCGCATCAGTTCTTCTCATCTTGAGCGGCGAGGAGGAGCTCAAGGCGCGACCCGTAGTATTCCATCTGTTCTACTTCCCGTTCCGCCCGGTTGGAAAAATAGTTGTACGGGATGAGCGTGAGGATGGCGATGAGCAGTCCCGTTGCAGTGGCGATGAGCGCCTCTGCGACGCCGCCCGTTACGGCGTGCGGCTGCCCGATCCCGGCGACGGACATGATGTCAAAGGAGCCGATCATGCCGATCACGGTTCCGAGAAGACCAAGCAGCGGCGTGAGGGTGACAATCGTGTCAAGAACCGTAACCCGGCTCTTGAGCAGGGGTATCTCGGCTTGCGCGGCAACGTCAAGCGCCTTGGTGACGGAAGGGTTGCGGTGCCGCAGCCCCGCCACGAGGACTCGGGCGCCGGGCACTTTTGACAGCTGCCCGACTTTCAGCGCTGCGGCGAAGTCGCGCCGCTCGACCAGACGCAGCATCTCTTCGAGCGAGTCTTTGGACCTCATTCCCTTCCAGAAAAACAACCGCTCGATCGTTATCGCGAGCGAGACGATCGAGCACAGTAGAAGCGGGGCCATGACCGGGCCGCCTTTGATAATGATTCCAATAAAGTCAAACATGTTTGGGCACCTTCCTCGGGATAACGAAGCCTTTCACGGCGAAGGTCTCAGATTTACGCCGGCGCCGACCTACGGTATTTGCCAGGGTCGCGCAGCAGCAAAAGGAGCGACATCGCCAGCAGGTAAGAAGTCGAAATCACGCTGAAGGCGGGCCCAAAGCCATAGTGGGTCATCACTCCTCCGGTGACCAAAGTCCAGAATGGAATGGAGACGAACCCAATGAAGTAATAAAGGCTGAAGGCGGCGTCGAAAAGATCTTCGTCAACGATATCGGCGAGCAGAGCCTGGGTAAGGGTCTGGCGCGATGTCACCGCGGCGCCATAGAAAACCAGATTGGCAAAGAGAGAAGCCGAGACTTCTTCCTGCCAGCCGAGCCAGAAAGTCGAGACTGCGGAAAGAAACAGAGAGGCCTGGATGACGCGCGTTCGGTTGAAGCGATCAGATAGCCAGCCCCAGACATAGGGACCGGCCAGGCTGCCAACCTGAATAAAAGTGAAGAGAAAAGCGGCGTATTTAATATCCACATGAAAGTCGTGCACAAAATGCGGGATGATATAAGTTTCGTTGATATCTTGACCCCGGCCGGCCGCTCCGGCCATGAACACCAAAGAAACGAGCAGGATGTTTTTATTTTTTAAACACTCCTTATAAGCCTGCCAGCCCTGGGGGGTCAGCCGCGAACGCGGCTTCTCCGGAGTGGCAGGCCGCAGATTGTCGCTGAAAATGAAACAAATCATTCCCATGAAAACCGCCAGCCCGCCGACGGTCCAAAACAGTCCTCTCCATCCGAGATAGGTGATGAGGAAAGCGGCGAGAAGCGGCGCGAACAAACCGCCGGCCTGTCCCGCCGTGGAATGAAAAGCCAGGACGCGACCGCGTGCTCCCCCGAAGTGGGAAGCCAGCATACTCGAGCCCACCGGATGCTGCGGGCTGGAAGCGACACCGCCGAGGACTCGGGCGGCAAGGAAATGAGGGTAGCCGGAGGCGAATCCTGAAGCCATGACGGAGAGTCCAAGCAAGCAATTGCCGGCGCCCAAGATAACGCCACGCCTGACGTACGGCACGATAAAGCCGTAAAAACCCTGGAACACGTTGCTCGCCATGCTATACGTAGCGGCGACCGAAGCGATAGCAATGAGGCTCAGACCCAAATCCTTCATCATGAACGGGTAAATTACGCCCAGCATGGAGGACTGAAAATGGTTGATAAAGTGCGCGCCGCAGACGATGGCAAAAATCCCGGTAAAACCGAACGGATTTTTTTTAACCGGGGATTGAGCTTCGCTTGCTGTTGGTTGAATGGCTGACATAGCGCGTTTATTTTCCTTTCGACGCCGTCGATTTTTTTACCAGAGATGTACCGTAATCCCTGCCTTCGCGGTGAACGGGTCTCCCGGTGTGAAGTGAGAATCTAGCACCGGCGCGGGTTCCGTTGCCAGTCGGGACTCGAAAACGTGCTCGGCGGCGCGCCACTTGGTGTCGGCGAGGTTCTGTAGTGACAGGAAAAACTCGTAGCGGTTCCATACGTATTTGAGGAAGAGATCAAAGATCGCGGAGCTCGGGGTCTTGACACTGCGGTCTTCGATTCCGTACCGCTCACCGACGTGGCGCATCTGAAACCGCGCTTGCAGACCCGACGGATGGCGCGCCGTCAGGCCGGTGTAGGCGAGAAAGCGCGGCGCGAGCGGAACCGCATCGCCGTTGAGAAATTTGGCCCAGGTATAAGAGAGGTCAAGGCCATAGGAAAGCCATGGGAGAATGTCGTAGCGGACTTCGGTTTCAACGCCTTGGCGCTTGCTTGGCCTGCTAGGCTCAAAGGTTCCTTCGTCGCCGACGAAGACCAATTCGCTTTCGAGATGGGCGCGCCAGTAGGCCCATGTAAAGTCCAGTCGGTCGAAAAACCGCGACCGGAAGCCCACCTCGCCGCCGAGATAGCGCGGGATCTTTTTGTCGGGGTCTTGGACAAACACGCGGGCGTCATTGCTGTGATAACCGCCGCCGAAATTTACGAAAAGGTTTGTGCCCTTGGCGAAGTCGTTGTCGTTGAACGGCGTAAAGATGAAGTTCACCTTGGGATTGACGATGGAAGCTGAGCCTTCACCGGAGATCGGATTTACGACGTTTGCGGGACCTCCAATTTGATTCACGTCATACCAGAAGTTATCGAGCCGGACGCCAATTTGAGTGCGCAGCCATGCAGTCGGTCTAATCTCTTGCTGCCCGTACCACCCGAGATTGGTCTGCTCGATGTTGTTGTTGCTCGTGGTGCTTAGGCGGTGCCGCCTTTCCTGGTGGAATAGACCGACCCGAATATGATCAAACCGGCTCTGAAAGCCCACGAGCGTCTCCATAGGGAATCCCCAAAGCGTGTAGTTGCGCCGGTAATTGATGTTGTTGCCGATCAAAAACCGCTTATCGTTCTGTTCAATTCCGTCTCCGTTCACGGGATCGTTAAGAAAAAAGGTGAAGTTAGACCAGAGCTGGAGCTTATACCAAGAGGCCCAGGTCTGAGCGGTAAACGACTGGTTGGCGTCGGTGTAATTATAGAGGAGGCTCAGATTTTGCCGCTCGGATTTTCCGCCTTCGGTGGGATCGACCGAATCAAAGCGCCCGAGTGTCCCATCTCGAACCGCGCGCGCGGGAATCTCGCCGGAGGCATCCCAGCCGGTTTTGAAGTAGGTGCCAAGAAAGTTCAGGTTCGAGCTGGCGGTGGAGAACAGCGTGAACTTAGAGAAAAGATTATAGCGGATGTAGTTGTTTTCGTGCTTGAACGGACCGTCGTTATGATAGGCCTCGAAGGCAATGTAAGGCGTCAAAAGAGTTCCTTCGGGCGGCGAGAGAATCCCGACATAGCGTTGCGTGTTGTAGCTGCCTCCCGTCAGGGTTAATGAGGAGTCTTTATCCCTACGCCTCGTGATGATGTTCATTGCGCCGGACGTGGCGAAGTCCCCCAAGTGGGCGAAGTAAGGTCCCTTATACGTTTCAATTCGGTCGATGGTTTCCGGAATCAGCCAGTGAAGGTCAGCGTACCCCTGGCCGTGCGCGTGGCTGACCATGTTGACGGGAATTCCATCGATGAAAACCGCGAAATCTGTTCCATGGTCGGAATCAAAGCCGCGAAAGAGAATCTGGTCGGCTTTGCCGCCGCCGTGGTGCTGGCCGATGGTCAGGCTGGGCACGAGACGCATGACATCACTCGGCGTATTCGTGGGTCTGAGCTCCAAGTCTTTGGCCCAACGCGTTTGCTCGGTTGCCGCTGAGGTAGGTTGCTGCCCCCAAACGTAAACTTCGACAGGCTGAGAGGCATCCGCGCCGAATGCAATGCTCGCGCGCAATGCCAAGAAGGGAATAACCAGATGAAGAAAGAGATTGGATGCATGCTGAATTAGACACCTCCTGGTGTAATACGATTTTTGGATTTGTGTCACTCGAATTCAAAAAAATTTACCCCTGAGAAACTGATCCGCTTTCCTGTGCCGCCGTAATAGGGGTTTGCCCGAAGCGGGCAAAGAGCATGCAGAAGCTGGCTGCAACGAAGGATGCCGCCATCGCGCCGAATGAGGCTTCTAGTCCGAAGCGATCGGAGAGATAGCCGACGGCAGGGGACCAGACAGCGCCAGCCAAAAACGTGGCGGTGTAAAACAAAGCAAA
>JBOHVR010000302.1:0-6150 GCA_050735755.1 Binatia bacterium | reverse complement strand
GATATAAATCGTGTTGGCAAAAAGGGCAGGAAGAGCTGGGAGCCTCACGCGCTTGCCCTCCCATACATCCCATTCGATCTCCTGGGCCGTTTCCTTCTTATCGAAACACTGGTTGAACTTGGCCATGTCGAGCTTGAGATCCTTCGCGTAAGTCTTGAGAGATTCATCATCCAACTTCTCCTGGTTGTCGTAGAGCATGTCGTGATACGGCCAGAACTTTCCCTGACGGTGGGCGCACCGCCCGGCGATCGCCGCGGTCATCGACTGGGGCGCGTTCGGAAGCGGGTAATCCCGGTGCACGATGCGCACGCGCCAGCCGTGCTGCTTCACGAGGTCTCGAAGCGTCTTCCAGGCGTTCCTGCAAGGCGCGCTCGTGAAAGCGCAAAACTCAACGATATTGACGGGTCCGTCCTCGATACCCAGCACCGGGCTGGTGTTGCCCTCGCTGACAATGACTTGAGGATACTCCGGTTCCGGCAAATTGATTTCGACCTTCGCCTCTTTCCAGAGCTTTTCAATGTATTCCCGCCGCGCAACGAGCCTCCGCTCCTCCTCCAGGAACTTGCGCTCCTGATCCGTCAGCTTGTCCCCCGGACGGCCGCGCTCGGAAAGGAACTGAGCAATGATGCCGTCGGTTACAGGAGCGGGCGGCGCCTCTTTCTTCAGTAGCTCCTCGACCGTCATCTTATTCTTTGCCGCCTGACCTTCCAAAAGCCGCTCCTCGATATAACCTCGGAGCCACGTCATCTGGCGCGAGCGCAGCTCTCTTGCAAGGTTGTAGTATTGGATCGAGTGCGCCGCGTTTATTTCTTGCGCCCGCACCAAGGGCTTCCCGTCGGCCGTCGCCACGGTAGCATTGCCATCGCGCGGATTGGAGCGCGGCCGGTAAATCAAATCCGCAGCCCAGGCGGATTGAGCTAGCGAAAAGCCCAGTATGGCTGTCGCCAGCCAGTATCTGAAAATAAACATCGTTGTTCCTCCTACGTTAAAAGAATTAGTGCTGAGGACTGAGTGCTGAGGACTGAGAAAAACCAGTAAGCAGCTGGCAGCGGGCAGCTAGCAATAAAAAGCCAGACCAAGTGCTGATCATAACTTTCAAGGACTGAGAAATTCACACCGCAGTGCACAGCCGGGAGAGAGCAGCTGGCAGTATAGTCACAGACCGAGTGGTGAAGACAAGTTTCAAGGGCTGAGAAATTCAGCTGGCAGCGGGCAGCTTGCAGCAGGCAAGTGTCACGTCGGAAAACTTAACTGAAGTTTTACTCTTTGAGGTTGCAACCACACTTAGAAGGCAATTACTGAATTTTGCTTAGTAAACCGGCGAACTCAAACCGTAAGGAAATTCGACGAGCGGCCGTTTCTGTCGCACGGCCTGCTGCCTGCTCAATTCCCCGGTCCATCTTCTACTGCTAACTGCCTACTGCCAGCTGCCCGCTGTTTCTCAGTCCTCATAGCTCAGTCCTCAGTCCTGACCGTTTAAGTGCTGAGTGCTGAGGACTGAGTGCTGAGATGGAATCAGCTGGCAACAGGCAGCAAGCAGCTGACAGCCGATAAATAGAATCCCGAGTTTCAGCGCCTGCTGCTAGCTGTCCGCTGCCAGCTGTTTTTCTCCTCTCTTGCACTGCCTGCTGCCAGCTGCAAGCTGCCTTCTGTTTTTGACTCAGTCCTCATCGCTCAGTCCTCAGTCCCAATTCTTCGTTGCCTGCTGCTACCTGCCTGCTGTTGCCTTCTTCTGGTTTAGTTCCCTCTCAATAATCTTCTGAAAGTTCTCAAACGGCTGGGCTCCGATCAGGATGCGCCCGTTGACAAAGAACATCGGCGTGCTCGACAGGCCGAGCGAGCGGGCTTCAGCGATATCGTCCGCGACCGCGCCGGCAAACCTGTCTGTGGACAAGCACTGCTCGAACTGCGGCGCCGACAAGCCCAGGTCCCGCGCGTAGCGGATCAGATCGGCCTGATCGAGACGCTGCTGATTACTAAAGAGCATGTCATGGTAAGGCCAGAACTTTCCCTGCTCGCCGGCGCAGCGGGCCGCAACCGCCGCTTTGGTCGCCTGCGGATGAATTTCAGGGATGGGAAAGTCCCGATACACCAGCCGCACGCGATCTCCATACGTCTCACGAATCTTTTTAAGGATTTGTTGCGACTTCTGGCAAAACGGACATTGAAAGTCCGAGAACTCCACGATTGTAACGGGGGCGTTCTCAGGTCCGACCGCGCCAGCGCCTTTTGTGCCGACAGGAGCAAAAGATGACTCGGGCTCGGGCAAAAGGAATTCAATCTTGTATTGGTCGCGCAGGCTTCCCAACAGAACTCGCCGTTGTGCGTCGCGCGATTGCTTCTCGAGCGCCTGGCGGACCTGTTCCTGCGGGTTGGCCATGTCCGGCCGGATGCGGGACTTATTCATCTGCAGAAATTGCTCCACGTCGCCTTCGCTGACAGGGCGCGCCTTGGCATCCACTTCCTGGCGCAAAAGCTCGCTTACGGTGACATCGCGCTTTTTAGCTTCCATACTGAGCAATCTGTCTTGAGCTATTTCGTCCAGGACCTTGAGTTTGTGCTGGTACCATTGGCGCTCAAGTTCCATGCGTGAAATCGTTAGGCGCTTATCCAAGTCGCTCTGGAAAATCGGCTCACCTCCCACGCGGGCGACCGCCTTGTCGCCGTCGGCGGATTGCACCCCACCGGCGGGGAACACGCATACGAACAAAACAAGGATTGCGACAAACCGCCCCCAACCAGCGGGCAACAGGCAGCAGGCAGCAGGCAAGAACCCAAGACGAGCTAAACCAGCAGGCAGCAGGCAGCGGGCAGCTGGCAAAAACCCATGACGAGTGGAACCAGCGGGCAGCCGGCCGGGCGCTGCGGGCAAAAAATAAAGAAACAGATTCCTTAAAAAACCGTTCATATGAATTCCTTTCTAGAGCCGGTTGAGTTCACGTAAAGCAGCAACTGTGAAAGTGAAACAAGAATGGAGACTAAGCGCTTAAAACTACTAGAAGCAGGGGATGTTATTTTGGAGCCTTCGACTCGTAGCAGAACTTTTCTGGCGCCGAGATCATGGAACCCAGCAACTTGCCGATTTGTTCATATTCGGAATTAAGGCGACTGTGAAGTTTGGCTTCGATATAGCCGCATCGCAGTGAGAAGTCCAACCAGATCATCGTCTCCGTGGCCTCAGCATCCGCATCTGTGAGTTTACTGACAAAGTGCGCAGGATAGCGCGTTTTCCTCCAGGCTTCGCCGACATTCACGCAAATGGATCTCGAAGACCGGCGAATTTGGTCCGTCAAAGAATACTGTTCATCTTTCGGCAACTTTTTGGTTAACCAGTAAACGTCCATTGCTCGCTCAAATGCCTTGTTATAGACCGTCAAATCTCTAAAACTCTTGATCATTGCCTACTCCTTCCTGTCTGCTGCCCGCTAATCACTGCCACCTGGTGCCCTGCCGGTTTGTTGTATTTTCTGCCTGCTGCCAGCTGCTTACTGCCAGCTGCCTGCTACTCCGCTGCCTTCCGTTTAGTCCTCTTTTCTTGCTGCCTGCTGCCTATTGCCTGCTGCCAGCTAGTTTTAGAATCTCCTATAGTGCGTCCTGATATCATTTCCTGTATTTCCCCCTGGACCAAGCGTGCCGAAGGTCTCGCGCAGCACGGCTTCGAAGTCGCCGGGTCCGGTCGGCGTCGCGACCGAACTGACGGCGCAGTCCGAAGGCGCGCTGTAGCTCCCGGCGCCGAATACCCCGCTGGCCGCCGGTATGATCAACGTCTGGAGAAGCATGCCGTGCTCGCCGCCGGTGACGGAATCGGAAACATCCTTATAGCCGAACACGCCGTCTTGAGTGCGGACGAAACGGTCGCCGGCCGGGCTCCCGCTCAGGTTGAAGTCCACCATCTCCGTCAGGGCGACGTTAAAGAGCGAGCTGCCCGTGAGATTAGTGACGCGCGTCAATACGTGGACGGTGCGGTTGGTACAATTGCCGCACTCCTCCATGGTACTGCAGGCCTGTCCGTCGCCGTTGAGATCGAGCGTGTTCCCGAAGGGCACGGGAGCGACAAAGCTATTCCCGGTGAAGCGGCGCAGGATGCGCGCCCTGCCGTCCGCGGTCGTGCGCGTGATCTCCAGCGGGAACGTGCCGAAACCGTTGGGCTGCGAAACGGTCACGGCGCCCGCCCAGCCCGCTTCATCAACGCCGAAGTCATAGGAAGTAAAGAATGGCCCTCCGGCCCCGGTCGCGTAGCACACCTGGTAGCCGCTCCTCGGCTCGTCGTTGAGAATATGTTCGTTGCCCGTCAACCCTGGACTGTTGAACTGCGCGATGTTGCCGTGGTTGGAAACACCGAAGCGGGTCTGCGTAAAAGTAGCGGACCCGCAGGAGAAGATCTGCGACGGAGGAATGGTCACGCCTCCTCCCGAACATGACGGGAACGTGAATGAGCCGATGCGCGTGCGCCAGCTCGAGGAACTGCTGGAGGAGTAATACTGATTGACGTACCAGAAGGTGCAATCGTCCACCGGGTCAACCGCCATCATGGTGTAGTCTCCCCAGCGCGAGGAAGTCGTGGTCTGCGACCCGGCCCCTGCCTGCAGCACGGCCTCACCCTGAAACAACCCTCCCGACGGGTCGGAAGCAAGCCGCCCGGCGTAGCGAATCGAAGGAAACAGCGTTGTGCTGGACACGCTATAACCGACGGCGAGAGTTCCATCCTTGTCCATCGCCGCGCTGCCCATCCAGCGATGATGGCTGTCGGGCGCGAAACTAGCCTGCTCGTTGATAAAAAAAGCGCCGCCGGGAAGGTTGCGCCTCACTTCATAATAACGCACCGCAGCATGGTTGTTGCCAACGTTCACGGTATGGTTGGTAACCAGGGACTCGTGGGTGCCGAAGTTGCGATATTGGAGGCGAAACATGAGTCGATCAGAAATCACATCGAGGCGGGAGGTGCTGCCGGCAGGGGAAGGCTGCGGAATGCAGTCACGGCCGGAAGCGCCGCAACTGAAAATGGGGTTGAACGAAGCGGTGACGAGCGGGCTGTCGCTTCTTTCCACGAACGTGGAACTCCCGGGACTGGCAAAATTAGGGCGAAACTCGAAGATTCTAAGGCCGTCCTGGGGATCGCCGAATTCCGTCGCTGTGTAATAAACAAAATAGTTCGGCGTCCCGGCGGGAGGTGAAGGTCCATCCAAATCCGCCGGCAACATCCCGAAGACGCTCGAATCGAACGCCAAATCAAAATAGATGAAGCCCGCGGTGGGATTGCCCGCCAGCATCTTCGCCCGGTCAAAAGCAAAGACCCCTACTCCTGCAAAGCCAGGATTAAACTGGTTATCGGTCATGTAATACGCGTCGGGCCACACACCGAACTTTGGGTAGTCATTGAACTTATTATTGGGCATCGCGAAATCGTAAAGAAAGTACGATCCCGTCGGATCGCCGGTCTGTGAAATGGCAATGCACTGGCGCGACGGAGGTCCCACGTCGGCAAACTGACTGACCAACCACCTGTCCGCCAGGTGGTCGTACAAGACGATGGGGTCGCCGTCGTCGGTGGTCTCGCACGGCCCGCCAAAGCCCGCCCAGAGATCTCTGATCGCAATCGGTCCCGTCAGGCTCGTGCCCGTCTTGTCGAAGACTTCCAGCAAGACATTGACGGTCTCGACATAATGGTTGGGGCCCACATCACCATTGCCGTCCGGAGGAACCGTCGAGAACCCGTTCACTGCAGCATTGTCGGCGTTGCTGATTCCATCAAAAGTATTGTCGGGTGAAGGCGTGTCGAGCGCAGGCGACGAATCCTGCAGGACCGGGTCTTTGCTCAAACCCAGAGCTTTTCCTCGCGGCCGCGGTCCGGGCCGCCGCATTTCCCGGTGTTTCGGGGGGGTGCCTTCGAATTTTTTCTCCGCCGCTTTGAGCGACCGGAGCGGCGGTGAAACGCCAAATTTTACCGGCGCTCCGGCAACCGGCTGCTGCGCGTAAATCACGCCGGACTCAAAGGCCAGAACCAGAAGACTCAATAAAAAGACCCATCTAAATTTCATGTTCATTCAATCCTTGTTGTCGCTCATTGGCTCATTGAATAGTGCTGAGATTCCCGCTGGCAGTCAGCAGCCGGCAACTGTCAGCACGACCAGAAAATTCGCTGTTTACTGC
>JBOHVR010000301.1:0-2996 GCA_050735755.1 Binatia bacterium | reverse complement strand
GGCTCAGATACACATTATTGTGCGGCGCAAGCAGGGTGAGCGCATCCGTCTTGGTAACATTGTAAACGTAATTCGTGGCGGTGACCGATCCCGCTCCAGGCATGTTTTGCACGATCAGGTCCGGGTTGCCGGGTATATACTTTCCCATATGCTTCGCGACTAGCCGGGCGGCACGGTCGTAACCGCCGCCGGTGCTGAGGCCAACGATGATCCGGATCGTCTTTCCTTTGTAAGGCTCCGCTTGCGCCCACGCCCGCTCCAGCGTGCTAAGCTGAAACAGGAGGGAAAAAATGACGGCCGGGAGAACGGCTCTTTTAAGCATAAAAACCTCCATCCTGTGAAAACGTCTATTTCCTCGAAACCTCTCGGAACCGCGTGAGCGTGGCACCCCAAATCGCGAGAGCTCATTCTCCGGATTCCACTACTGTCTCGACTACTTTAGACGATCAATCCGATATTTCCTTTTCCGTTGCACAAAAAGACTGGAAGAGTTGGAGCCCCACGCAGTAGCCTCGCTCCAACGCACACGCCTCAGCTCAAGCCCAGCCAGACCATGACCTGGCCGTCAGGAAAAGGCAACCTCAACAGGCGGTCAAACAGTCCCCAAAAAATCACCCAGGCGCCCGCAGTGAGAGCGATCGAAAGCGGCCACTTTTCCCGCGACTGCACCTTGAGATAAAGAAAGACGAAAAGTGGAACCATATAGGAGAAGCCGATCAGCCAGATGCCCAAAAAGAAACCAAAAATCCAACCAAAGATGTAAATAGTCCGCTTCCGTGCCGTGTCCTGGTCCAGTCCCTTGGTGAATTGAAAGTCAACCGGCGTATTCGCCGCCTGCTGTTGCTGCGTCTTCTCGTTCTTGCCCGTTAACTCGCGGACGATGTACAGGCCCGCCAGAAAGATCATGGGAATCCCGATGCTCCACGGGTAAAGACGCGCCTGCATCCGCCACTCTTTGGCCTCGTATACGAAGACGATGAAAAAGATGAGAACCACTAGAGCAAAGAGAGCTTGTGGCTTGAATTTCATAGCGGAAGCCTTTCTCCTGGTCTCAACTGTTATGGGTCCAAAACCTCCGTGCAGGGACTATATCGTTACGGCACGCGCTGTCAAGTTCTCAGTACAGTTCTCAGTACAACAAGGCCATCGGAGAAATAGCAGTCATCCCCTACGGCTGTCATCCCCTACGGCTTGACAGCATCCGGCGCGCTCCTCTACTCTCTTCATCAGCACTAATGATCGTTACTTCCGTAGAGGAGGAACCGTATGCGGAAATTGCAGAACCTTTGGCCGGTCTTGAGTATCGTGGCATCCGTCTTGTGGTTAGGCGCCTTGTCCGCTGAAGCCAATGCGCAAGTCGCTGATGTCGATGTCGCCAAGAAAGAAGCTAAAGTGGTGGTGTACGGCACCGTGCCGCCCCAGGCGATGCAAGGGCTGCACAAAGGATTTGAAAAGAAATACGGCGTCCAGGTCGAGTACTGGCGCGGCTCGTCGACTCTGGTTTCCGAGCGCGCCCTGACGGAATGGCGCGCCGGCAAGCCCGGGGTCGATGTCATCGAAGGGAATCGGGGAGTCCAGCTTATCATGAGAGCCGAGGGTCTGTTCACGAAATACGTTCCGCCTTCCTCGGAAAAATTTCCCGCACGCTTCAAAGAGAAAGACGGCCTCATCACTCCTTGGCGCGTGCTACCGATTAGCATTCTCTACAATACTGAGCTCGTTAAACCCGCAGCTGTACCGAAGTCGTTCGATGATCTCTTGACTCCGCAGTGGAGGGGCAAGCTGGCCGTGCCCGATCCCACCCGGCATACCACCACGGCGCAGTTCCTCTGGAATCTCTCGAAGCTCAAGGGCGAAAAGTGGCTCGACTACGTCAAAGCGTTGGCGAAGCAACAACCGATCCTGGTGGAATCGTTGGCGCCCGTCGCGCCGACGATCATCAAAGGCGAAGCGGCGGTAGGCATCACTTACGTCAAATACGTCAAGCAATACAAGGGACCGATTAATTACGTCCTGATCGACAAATACTTAACCGATCCCAACTACCTGGCGCTGAGCGGCAAGTCTCAGCACCCCAATGCGGCCAAGCTCTACATTGACTATGCCTGCTCGGCGGACGGCCAAAAGGCGATTTCCGAGGACGGCGAGTTCGTGCTGTATCCGGGGATCTTCCCGCCTATTAAAGATGCGGAGAAAGTAGTGCCGAATATGGTTTTCATGGATACTCCCACTGAGGAAGAGTTCAAAAAGCTAATGAGCGGCACATTCCGAGAGATTTTCTTCGGAAAATAATCCCTCCATTGCGCTTCCTCTCCTTACGAGACTATGTCGCGATAAAATTCAACTGCTTAGCCGTCCGTCCTGTAGGGGCCGGTTTCAAACCAGCCCCTACGAAGACCGCGGCTGGTTTGCTTCAATGGCATTGGAAGCTACCGCCGTCTTAAGTCGAATCTTGGAGCGGCCCGCGCGCGTGCTGCGCCAAGACCCTCAGGTTGTGCTCATTGCGATTGTCGGTCTTTTGATCGCGTATCTGAGTCTATCGCCAACCTTCATGCTGCTCTACGGCAGCTTCCTCAGCAAGCCCCTGGGTGTGCCGGGAGATTTCACTTTCTCCCACTACATCAACGCTTATTCGGATCCACTGACTTACACACTCCTGCTGAACTCCTTTGCTTTCGCCGCGGGATCCTCTGTGCTCGCCACTCTGATTGCGGCCGTGCTCGCGTGGATTTCGGTCCGCACCAACGCTCCATTAAGGCGGCTATTCGAGCTGACCGCCATTATCCCGAACATCTTCCCGCCCGTGATGCTGGCGGTCTCCTGGACGGTGCTTCTCAGTCCGCGAACCGGTTTAATGAATCGGTTTTTCATGCAGACCTTTGACTTGGCCAGCGCTCCTCTTAATATTTATTCCCTTTGGGGCATGATTTTCGTGGAAGCTCTGATCACTGCGCCCCTGGCTTTTTTGATCGTTTCCGCGTCGCTCCACTCCATGG
>JBOHVR010000300.1:0-1546 GCA_050735755.1 Binatia bacterium | reverse complement strand
GCGACGATCATTGTTCATGGCGGCGCGGGACACATTTCCAAGGAAAAACTTCCCTACATGCTCGAAGGCTGCCGCCAGGCTGCGTTGCTTGGATGGGCCGCCCTGAAGCGAGGTAAACCCGCCCTGGATGCGGTGGAGCGTGCCATTGTAGCGCTCGAAGACAACCCTCTGTTCAACGCCGGCACCGGATCGACATTGAACGCGCTCGGCGCCGTTGAAATGGATGCCGCGATTATGGACGGCGATACGCTCGCGATCGGCGCCGTCGCCGCGCTAAGGGGAATTAGAAACCCCATCCGACTAGCGCGCAAAGTTCTGGATGACAGGCGCCACATTCTTCTAGCCGGCGAAGGAGCGCTCCTTTTTGCTCGTCACATAGGATTTCCGGAGTGCCCGCCGGAGACGCTGATTGTTCCAAAACAACAAAGGAGATGGGAAAAAAAACACGGGACCGTCGGCTGTGTCGCGCGTGACCAAACCGGAAGGCTAGCCGCGGCCACCTCAACGGGTGGCGTTTTTGACAAACTTCCCGGGCGTATTGGTGATTCGCCTTTACCCGGGTGCGGAACCTATGCCGATGATACGGGAGGAGTTTCCTGCACGGGGAACGGCGAAGCTATTATGCGGATGGTGATGGCTAAGGGGGTCATCGAATCCCTCCGCGCCGGGCTGCATCCAATGGAAGCGGCTCGCCACGCCGTTGCTTTTCTTGCCGAAAGGACCGGCAGTCATGCTGGACTGATCCTGATCGACCGGGAGGGCAGAGTGGGCCACGCTCGCAATACCGAATACATGCCGATCTGCCTGATATCCGGGGCCGACTCCATCGTTGCGACCGCATGAAAGCTGGGTCTGCATCCTTGTTTCTCGGGACCAACTGAGACGACCGGGTTCCGCATGCGCGCAACGCCGCGGCGACAGCAGCCCTTCGCTTACCCCCCTCTCCCGGACTATATGGCGCCCAATCTCCGGCTTCTCTTCGTAGGCATTAACCCTGGCCTGCAGTCAGCGGCGGCTGGACACTATTACGCCAATCCGCGCAATCCGTTTTGGCGGATGCTGCACGAAGCCGGCTTAACTCCAGTGCAACTCCGGCCCGATGAAGACTCGCGCATGCTGGCGTTCGGTTACGGCCTGACGGACGCAGTCAAACGACCCTCGCCGGGCGCAAGCGATTTACGCGCTCAAGAGTTCGTCGCCAACCGCACTCGGCTCACACGTGCTGTGCGCCGTTACAAGCCCCGCGCCGTATGCTTTAACAGCAAGACTGCTTTTGAAGGCTTTTTCGGGAAGGGCGTTTTCGCCGGTTTCGGACCTCAGCGCATAACCTTGATTGGGGCGCCGGTCTTTGTCTTGCCTTCCACCAGTCCGGCTAACGCCGCAGTTCCTGTCGTAATAAAGAGGCGCTATTTCAAAGCCCTAAAGGATTGGTTGGATAAACTGGGTAAGTAAATCAAACTTTCCATATTCTCTAGCCTACGCTAGAAATGACCTCTTGCGCCAGCTGTTCCATCTGCTCTGTCAGGTCGTACATTGGGTTCAATAT
>JBOHVR010000299.1:0-2442 GCA_050735755.1 Binatia bacterium | reverse complement strand
GGCGGGGAGGACCACGAATGTAGCGTCTGCATCGTGCGGGCGCCTTATTTTCTTCAGGCGCGGGCGTGGGCCTGCTATCCCCGGGACGACCAAGAGGCGCATCCCTTGCGCGAGGTCCTGCAGCAGTTCAAATACCGGCGCAAGGTGTCGCTCGGAAAACCTTTGGGCCGGCTCATGGCCACGAGCGGATACGCGCATTTTCATAATCTTAACCTGGATAGCATCATTCCCGTTCCCCTTCACCCGCGAAGACTACGTTGGCGCGGTTTCAATCAATCGGTGATCCTGGCGCGCGAAGTCGCGCGGATGTGGGGTGTTCCCATTGAACCTTTTGTGCTCCTAAGATCGAAGGAGACGCTGCCGCAGACGCAACTCCCTGAGGAGGAGCGGAGAAGAAACGTGCGGCAGGCGTTCACCGTGAATCCGGCGAAATCGCTTAAAGGAAGGTCATTGTTGGTTTTGGATGATGTTTACACCTCGGGCGCCACGGTGAACGAATGCAGTCGCACGCTGCTGCGCGCCGGAGCGAAAGAGGTTTATGTTTTCACGTTGGCGCGAACTGTCGCCTCCTAAGCCGGGGCACTGCACTTCTATCGAAACTGCTTAGTGAAGCGCGCGCAGCGACCTGCGATCCGGGTCGGTTCTCCATCGTTAGGAAATACCGCCGACCCCCTAATCTGCGGGTCCGATTCCCAACCTCTGGGCAACTTCCAAAGTGTGGCGCGCGCGCTCGACAATCGGCCGATCGATTAGCTGGCCGCCAAAAGCGATAGAACCATCACCGCGCGCCGCCGCTTCCGTGAAGGCCTGAACAACTCTCCGGGCGTATTCAACTTCAGAAACGGTAGGGCTGAAGACTGTATTGATGGGATCGATTTGCGACGGGTGAATGAGCGACATGCCAGTAAAGCCGAGGCGCCTCGATTGAGTCGCGAAGCGGCGTAACCCTGCGGCATCGTTAAGGTCCACCCAAACTCCATCAACGGCTTGCACGTGGGCGGCCGCAGCCGCCACCGCAAGCGACGCGCGCGGGTAGATCATGTCACGCGCTTCGCCTTCGCGCGCAGTGGGCAAGCCGAGCTCCCGGCCGTAATCTTCGGCACCAAACATCAAGCCCACGACTCTCGCACAACAAGCGGCGAGAGCCGGGGCATTGAGGAGGCCCTTCGGGCTCTCGACGGCAACAAGAAACTTTATTGTTTCAGCGCCGATGCCGCGATTTTTCTCATGTTGACTTACCCATACGGCAGCTTTGAGTACCTCTTCGACCGTTTCCACTTTAGGTAAAACCAGCCCGTTCAGGCCGGGCTGAACCACGGATTTTAGATCTTCTTCCATCCGTTCATGGCCGATGGCGTTAACCCGTACGAACCGAATGGGAGAGTCGGCAAGAGATTTTTGGGACAAGGTTTCAGCGATGAGTTTGCGCGCGCTATCTTTCTCGTTTGGCGGCACTCCGTCTTCGATGTCCATCATGATTGCGTCGGCGGAAAGGCCTAGAGCCTTTTCCATCATGCGTTGGCGGTGTCCCGGCACAAACATCCAGGTGCGCTTCCATTCCATATACGACCTTCGACCAGCTACGTCCTTATCTTAGAAGCCGGGTATTGTCCACAGAGTGCAACTTGTCCCGTGCAATAACCGCGCATGGCAAACGGCGCGACGACAGAAGGGAAGTGCGCAGGAGTATCTATCTACAGCGCGGGATCCGGAGGGCGGCTGCGCCAAGAAAACTGGGTCTGCGGGGCGGGACCACAACCCTGCGGAGCGGTTTTCGGCGCTATGCGCGGAGTCTGGGAGTCGTGCGGACCGCGCATGCGCACCGTGAGCCAGTTCCACTGATCGGGATAGCGTCGGATAAGGCCCTCCAGGTACTGAGCAATCCGGTGCATGTTCTCGGGGATGTCTTGTGCCAGGTTCGCGCTCCGGACCATGGGGATTTCCGGCTCAATCACGAGCTGCAGGGTTCCTTGGTAATCTCTGATCATGTACATGGGAACAACGGCCGCCCCGGAGCGAAGGGCCAAACTGGTAGGGCCACGCGACGTGTGGACTCGTTGACCGAAGAGACGCGTATGAACCTTCCCTGTCCTAAGATTATCGGCCAGGATGAAAACGATTTCGTTCCTGTTCAGGACCTCAAGAATTCTCACGGCTGCCTTTCGCTTCGGCATCAAGGGAATGATCTGCTGGTGCAGGGGCTTTTGGAGGGAGTCGAGAATCGCCTTGATCGTTCGATCGGGAGGAAGCCGGAACAGAGTGTGGAAGAGAAGACCTTCCAGCCCGAGTCTCGTGCCTACCAAAACAAAGTTGCCGATATGAGCCCCCAAGGCTATAATGCCTTTGCCTTTTGCCAGAGCTGCCTCAAGATTTTCTCTTCCTTGGATTGCAACAACTTGGCGTGCGTATCCGGAGAATCGTCGCTGAAAAAAACAGTCGATC
>JBOHVR010000298.1:0-2924 GCA_050735755.1 Binatia bacterium | reverse complement strand
CAACAAGGCCGGCCCGCGGTGTTCTTCCATGAGTTCTGTCAAGGTTCCAATCTCGAGGTGAGGATCTGCGCCGCGCACGTCCTCGAGCTCGCCAGCGTCCCTCAATTGATTCAAAAATTCGCGCAAGTCATCCGTCTGCATAATGTTTTCCTCCTTCAATGCAGTAGTGGTTTTACCTCTGTGGCAAAGCTCTTCAAGATATCCTCCATACTGAGGCGGGAGGTTCCCGGTGGAATGTGCAGCACAACGCGGCGGATCTCCGGGTAACTATTCAGCGTGCGGCCCAGGATCTCGGCCACCTCGCGCGGTGTACCAGCCAGATGGCCGCGCCGAAAAACTTTATCCGGCACCTCATCCAGGAGCTTGCCGTGCCCGGCACCCGCCGTCGCGTGCTCGAGAAAGTCGTACTCCTCGGCGATACGGCGCGCCAGATCAACCGAAACAGGCAGCTCGTTTTCCTTGAAAAGCCCCGCTTTGAAATCGTAGTAGTAGTGGCGCATCGAGCTGGCCATACGTGGCGCCAAATGCTCCCGTACTTTTTCCCAGTCAGAGCTGATCGAGGTGGTAATCCACCAGATAATATCCAGATCTTTTAGGCTCTTACCAGCTTGCGCTGCGCCGGCTGCGATCGCTTTCATGCGGTCGCTGATGACGTCTCCCTCACAGTGCAAAACCACGCCCCCGCCCAGTTCCCCTGACAACGCTAAGGCCTTGGGACCTCTCCCCGGCACCGCGTAGAGAGAAATCTTGCTCGTCAGCCGGGCATCCGACCAGGCCAACTTGATCTCACGCCCATTGTAGGGCACCTTGTCGCCCGACAGCAACTTTCGAATCAACTCAAAATCCTGGCGAAATTGCCCCAATTTTACCGGCCGCCCGCCCAAGCCGCGAATAGCACTGTCGCCGAAACCGATCGCGAGCCTGATTCGCTCGGGCGCGATCTCAACCAAGCTGGCAAATCCGCTCGCGATTACGCTCGGATGTCGCGTCGCCGTATGCGTTACGCCGGGGCCCAGCTGAATCCGCGAAGTATTCAGCGCGCACGCGGTAAGCGTGACAAAGACATCTCGCCCCACCAATTGCGAATCCAGCAACCAGGCATCGTCGAAGCCGAGCTGCTCGCCGTACTTAACCAGCTCGACGGTCTGCGGCACCGACCTGTTGCTGAACACCATGAAGCCGTAAGGTACCGATCTCATCTATACAACTCCTTGCTGCTCACACCTCATCAAACGAGCCTCTGAGCGCCCGATAGTTTGGTTTACGCGCCAACGATCGCCCTTCTGTCCGCCCGATACTCACGATCAAATCTGTCGATCTCTTCCATAGCGAGCGCAAGCCCGTTCTTTTCCAGTTCGCGGACAAAGTCTCGACGTATTTGCGGGTCTTCATCATCGTAAGCGACTTCGTTCAATATCGGCGTCTGATATTCAAGCAAATCCGCTCCGACTTGCGACACACGAATGTTGAAGTGGAGCGCGAGCTTCAACGCCGGCCCCGGACCGGTATTGAAATGCTCGTGGTACCACCAGTCGGGCGGAGAGGTCATCGTCCACGGATGCCAGTTGATCTTTTTGATGTTCTTTGTCCCGGTCTCCCACGTAAGATCATATCCGGTTCCCCTTAACCAGATGATGTGCGCGCCCGCTCCGTGGCGATGACCGAACTGGTACTGTCCGACCGGCGTCTCGCCCATGTGAGCGGAGAGCGTCCCCCCGGCGAGCACAAACCGGCGAAACGGGGTCCGATATCTCGGCGAGGGAATCATCGGCGTTGTAAACAAGTCGGGAACGAAGTTGGTCTTCAGTATAGCGTCCGAGTATTCCTTGCCCGGCGCGGCAAAATAGTCCTCCGCATATGTATAGCGATCACGAAACACGTGCGTGCACCCGAAGACAAAATCCAAACTCCGAAACCGGTTCAGCACCAATGGCGCGTCGGTAAACGCCAAATACCGCGCCGGCTCACTTCCCGACCCATTATAGAGCTGATGCCAGCTGTTCAAGGGCAGCGCGAACAACGAGCCTGTCTGCCACTCAAAAGTCAGCTTCGGCTCTCCTTCGTTCCAGACCGTCGTCGCGCCGCGTCCCTGGATCACGAGCACCATCTCCTCGAACATGTGCTTCTCAGGATTGAGCCGCCCTCCCGGCGGAATTTCGCAGATATGCGCGTCCGCGATCCTCTGTCCAGCTAGATTTACGTAGACGCCCTTGCCGCCCTTGCGCTCCCACGGTGTCAACTCGACCGTGCGCAGATCATCCACTGACAAACCTTCGAGCTGCGGCACTTTCTCGTTTTCCCGCACCCAACGATCATAAAATGTGTCACTGGTCCCCTTTAGTTTCTGCCATGCTGCCTGCGCCATTGATCTGCCTCCTCTGTTTCTCTACTAAGCGTACGTCGACGCATATATATATTTCGGCCCCGGCTTTGAAGGAGCAAGCTTGAAAGCCACAGACCGCCCTTCCGGATAAACAAATCTCAGATTACAAATTTCAAATCGTAGATCTGCCATCTGTCACTCCGAACGCAGTGGGGACTACGCTGCTCCGCTTGCCAGCGCGCGCCCGACCTCATAGAAAAGCCGCGGCGAAGACCCCAACATGTTTCGATACCGTAACGCGCGTTTGAAATACAAGTGCATGTCATGCTCCCACGTGAAGGCTATCCCGCCATGCGCCTGAATTCCTTCGGCGGCGATAAACCGATACGCATCATTGCATACTGCTTTGGCGACCTTAACCACCAAACCATCGCCTCCTCCATCGTCGACCTCCTTGACCGCTCCATAGGCCAAGCCTTGCGCGACTGACGCCTTACAGAACATGTCCGCCAATTTGTGCTGGATGGCCTGGAAACTTCCGATCGGCCGCTTGAACTGTACTCGTTGTTTGCTGTACTCGACGCACATCTCCAAAACCCGA
>JBOHVR010000297.1:0-5711 GCA_050735755.1 Binatia bacterium | reverse complement strand
AGGGTTCCGTCCTCGGACGCTTTGAAGCTCGAAGCGGCCGGCGTGAAGACCGGCTCGAGAGGGATTATCCCGGTCAACGATAACCTACAGACCAACGTGCATCATATCTACGCCGTGGGAGACGTGGGCGAGCGCAACACTCCCTTGGATTTGGCTTTAGTTCAGGTCGCTGAGTCGGAAGGCCGAATGGCCGTCAAACACATCTGCGGCGAGACCATTGACATTCATCCCGAGCACATCCCGTTTATCGTTTTCACGATGCCGATGCTTGCCGGCGCCGGCTTGACCGAAACCGGCGCTCGGCAACGCTACGGCAACGTGCGCGTGGCAAAGTTCTTTAACGTTCGCAACCACCGCTACCGCGCCATGCAGGCGCACGAAGGATTTCTCAAGTTGATCGTCGGCCCGCAAGGCGACGATCGGATTCTTGGCGTTAGGGCTATTGGCGCGCAGGCAGATAGCGCAATCGGCGAGGTCGCCGTACTGATCGACAAGAAAATCCCTTACACCTATCTCTTGGACTGTATCCATGCCCATCCGTCGTTAGCGGAGAGCTTGCAGAGCGCAGCGCGTGTTATCGCGGGAATCCTGCCCCATGAAATCTGAAACGATTGCGCGTTCACGCCAGCCAACTTAACCCTCCGCTCTGTGGATCTCAAGCGCAGGAAGAACGCGCAGGCAAGGAAAGAATATATGAGAGAAGTGAACCCTGTGATCCAGCAGATGAAGCTTGAGATATCCGATCCTCTTAAGAGCCGGCAATATCGTTAACCGACTTTATGAATAAATCGCAGTCCATTTTGAGATCAGGATTCCTTCGGGTTTTCGAGACGGGGAGGCCGCCGCGCCGGTGGTTCATGGTCCGAATCCTTTTTATTGGCCAAGCTTTTCTTTCATTCTTCGGATCAGTTCTTTGTAGGACGAATTCAGGATCACGCGGTTGAATTGAGAGCGGTAGTTGTTAACCAGGCTTATGTTTTCAATCACAACATCATAGACCTTCCACTCGTCACCCATGAGGTGGAGCCTATAATCGATGGAGAATTCCTGTCCCTCGCGTTTGACAACGCGACTTTCAACCTCGGCGTATCCTTCGTCACGCCGCTCCCCGGTGAAAATGACCTTCTCGTCGGTATAGGCTTTTATCCGATCAATGTAATTGCGTTCCAATAACTCTGTAAAGAGTTGCACGAACCCCTTTTGTTCGTCGGTTGTTAGATCTCTCCAGTGGGATCCGAGGGAGCGTTTCGCCATCTCTTCAAAACTGAATCGCCGGGAAATTAACTCGCGTAGCTCGTTTCCGGCTCCTCCGTTTGCCGGTTTGCGGAGTATCGCTAGTACCTGTTCCACGGTAGCTTGTATCTGTTCTTGGGGACTCCGCGCGATTGAGCTGACGGGGACTAAGAAACACAGCATGCCTATGAGGGCGGCCGCTGGCATAGTTTTACGTTTCCAATTCATTCTTAGCCGATGACGTCAGCCGCGTTGGTTCGGCGCCAGTCGAAGGGGTGACCTATACCTTTTAGCCAGCCTGTCTGGACTTGGGCCGATGTGATTTGATAAACAGACATTAAGACCATGGCGAAGGTCCTAGTACTCGAAAAGACCGGCAGCATTCACGCGCTGCTAACCAATCATTTCTCAGGATATCACATCTGTGTGGATGCTGCGTCCCTAATTGATGAAGCCCAGAAAAAATTGAAGAAAGGCGGATACGACGTTCTAATCTGGGATGCCGTGGTGTCGAAAACGGAGCAATCCGGGGGCCTTGATCTGCTCGACCGGCTCACGAAGGACTCAAGCAGGACGTATATTATTGTTGTGACCGATCAGGAAGCCGACTCTCTTCCCCTTGATCGCCTGAGGGCCTACGCCCATCGCACCCTTACGCGGCCTGTCCACGAAGACGAGATCTGCGCGCTGATTGCCCAAGCCTTGCATCAGCAAGTTTCCAGTAGCGGGGGCAGTATTTATCCTGAAACCGCTATCCCATTGGAATTTGAAGGTATGCTGGGAATCAGCTTGCCCATAAGGGAGATTTTCCAGAGGATCATCGAAGCCGCCTCGGAGGATATATCCGTATTAATCACCGGTGAGACGGGCACGGGGAAGGACATGGTTGCATCTGCGATCCATAACAGAAGCAGGCGAAACAACGGCCCTTGGGTTGCCGTCAACACCGGCGCGATGCCCCCTGAATTGATCGCAAGCGAACTATTTGGCCACGAAAAAGGCGCTTACACCGGGGCAACAGAAATGAGGCGGGGACACTTCGAGAAGGCCGATCACGGCACGATTTTCATGGATGAGATAAGCACGATGGATGAGCGCACTCAAGTGAGCTTGCTCCGCGTCTTGGAAACCAAAACATTCAGGCGTGTTGGCGGGGAAAAGGACATCCAGGTGGATGTGCGCGTGATCGCTGCGACCAATGAGAACCTTGAAGAAGCCGTTAAGACCAGGCGATTCCGCGAAGACCTCTATTATCGCCTCGATGTGTTCCGTATTCACTTACCGCCTTTGCGGGAACGTCCAGGCGGGGTTAGCCTTCTCACGAGCCACTTTGTCCCCCATTTCAACGCTGTCTACAAGAAAGACGTGAGGAGAGTTGCCCCGGAAGCCTTTCACTGTCTGCGCCGCTATAGATGGCCAGGGAACGTTCGCGAGCTCAAGAATGTGATCCAGCGCGCGGTCCTTATGGCGCAAGGAGAAGTACTGACACCGGATCTATTACCCGCGCGCGTACAAAATGCCGGAGATTTGCCTCCCGCGATACCTATGCAGGACTCGCGCATTCAGGTTGGCATGACTCTGGACGCCGTAGAGAAGCAATTTCTTCTCATGACCCTTACCGCAACGGGCGGCAACAAGAAAGAAACTGCCCTGAAGCTCGGCATTAGCCGCCGCGCCCTGTACAACAAGCTCAAGAAGCACGGTACTCTGTAGGCCGCCGCTGCCTTAGAAAAGAGGTTTATCTCTTGGCCGCCGCTTTACGGAAGTAGTGTGCAATCTCTTCACGCATGGCGGCGCGAGCATGTGTGAAATGTGCACACACTTTGTTTCCTAAACGCGATGGATTGTAGAGGAAAACAGTTCAACCCTTTGCTTTTCAAAGCGTTCAGCTCTGGAACGGCTTGGCACTCAGATTGCACTTGCACAGTTTCATCGGAAGCGCGCCCGGCGCGGAGCTTTCGATACGAAAGGTTTGAAAGGGAGCGGCATTCATGGTCTATGAACCCATTTTTAGAACCCAGCTCGTTTTTCAGGAAGATGTGCTAGCGGCAGCGCGGTACTTCGCGACGATTCGCAACAACCGTCTGAGCCCAGAGGAAAAACTCATGTTGGCGGTTTTGCAAAATGCGCTGGAGTGCTTTCAAACGTACGTTGAAGGCCGCACGGTTCGGGCGCGAAATTTGTTCGCTGAAGCTGAAGGGTGGCTCATGAAGGACAGTGCGAAAGACCGATTTTTCTCTTTTGAGAATGCCTGTGAAACGCTGCGACTCAACCCTGACTACGTGCGAAAACGTTTGCGGGATTGGAAGAGCAAGCGGTGCAAGTCCCGGCCGAAGATGCGAGCTGTTAAGCAGTCCATGGCAGCTTGACCAACCGTCCCGTCGACAGTGCGCAGAAGAGGGTGAAAGCTGCGCGCTCACTATGGCCGCGCTGGAGAATCAACTTTAGATCAGCTCATCGGCCGCTGACGAATTGCTGTACCAGTTAGAAAAAGCGCTGCTCGTGTGTTCCGAGGCCTGTACGGAGGTGGAGGAGTGTCTCTTGGCTACCGGCTGCAGCCTGATCAAGGTCGAAAGCGGCAACGGGGCCGTTTCTCGCGCCCAGCGGGAGACCTTCGATACTGCCGTTCTGGTTTCAACGGGAAAGGATATGGACTTGACGGAGACGGTGCTGAACCTTAGGGATATCACGAAAACGATGAAAATCCTGGTTGTTGTGGATTGCGGGAAAGAAGACAAAGAACCCGTACGGACCGCTGCCCGGGCGCTTCCCAATACAGCGATCGTGACTCTAGACGAGCTGCGGGAGTGCTTGCAATCCGGCAAAAGTAAAATTGAAGGACCTCCGGCAGTCGCTACCGGAAATCGCGGCAAGTAAAGACCTCGGCGCTCAGGGAGACGGAATTCTGTTTCTTCTGCAACGCGGAACCGAAGACTATGTTTATCGCGTTCAGGGCACCCTTTTAGCCTGGTAGGACGGACGAATTACCCGGTTACCACTACGAAGCGAGCCAAATAGGAAAAGTCCTCCCTCAGGAGACTGTGTCGCAACTCCGTTCATGGTTCGACAGGCTCACCACGAACGGAATCGGGTTGTAGTAAAACCGGCTAATTGCGATGCAATCCTTTGCCTAGACGGGGCACGCTACCCCGGTGTAAATTTTATGCACATTTCTTCTGGCCGAAATTCTTTCCGATGCTGATACGTGCACACGCAAGTTCTAGGTTAGTGACCCTTCTCGCCTCTAAGTGACCGTTCTTCTGAGATTTTAGGAGCGCGTCATCGCTATGGCACCTTCGTTGCTCCAAGAGCGGCAGGGCAAGAATTTCCATCAGAGGGAGTTTGAAAGCCATGGCTTCCCAAACAGACTCCAAAAGACGGAGTAGTTCTGATCCTTACCCGAGCCGAGTCATGAACCCTGTCTTATGTCTCGCGATCGTTTTAGCCGGCGCTCTTTCATTTTCCGTCATGGGCACAGGTCTGGCCGCGGCCAGGGAATCGGTGCTTGAAGCAAAGAGTGCGGCTGAGACTAAGGGTTACATCTTTGAAACCAGCCACGACGAGATTGTCGCCAAGGCTAAGAAAGAAGGCCAGGTTAAAGCCCTTAGCGGGTTAGACCCCGAGACCTTTCCTTATATGATTGACAGTTTCAAGAAAAAATACCCCTTCCTCGAAGTCGAGATAGTCGAGACCACCGGGCCTGACGCCGCGCAGCGGTTTGTCATGGAGTTAAGGGCGGGAACTGCCAAAGAGTGGGATACCGGAAACATCTCAACCGAATTCTACCCGGACTATGAGCCGTTCGCTAAAAAGTTCGACATTCTGGGTATGGCAGAGCAGGGCATACTAGCCATATCGCCAAAGATGATCGATCCCAAGGGTCGCAACATCGTATCGCTTACCAGCGGCGTAAGCGTCCCTGTTTATAACAAGACGCTTATTTCCGAGGACAAGGTTCCCGACAAATGGGAGGATTTTTTCAAGCCCGAATTTAAAGGCAGAAAATTCATGGTGGATATCCGCCCCCATATCTTCGCCGCTTTTTCGGCCTGCCCTGAACAAGGGCTTGGTGTGGAGTGGGCAATGAAGCTTGCCAGGGGATTACGCGACCAAAAGCCGGTGTGGTTTCGCGGCAACAGCAGGGCGATCCGAGCGATTCAGAGTGGAGAGCATCGTCTGCACTTTGCGACCCATTACCAATCGATCGTGAGGGCAATGAAAAAAGACCCCACCGGCGCCCTGCAGTTCAAGCTCATTGAACCGGTGCCGTTGCGGCTTGGCAACACGGAAATGGTGCTGAATTCTGCGCCGCATCCCTATGCTGCGCTGTTGCTGATCGAGCATTTTGCAAGTCCGGAGGGCCAAGAGATCATCGATAAGCACTATCCCAATATCGCATCGGTTTTTTCTCCGCGCAGTCATCTCTCGCAATTTCTCAAAGGCAAAGAGCTTTGTGTCGCCGGCTTTGCTGACTTCCA
>JBOHVR010000296.1:0-5032 GCA_050735755.1 Binatia bacterium | reverse complement strand
GGCTGGTAAGAGCAAAGCTGCATTCTTTATGCAATTCGGATTTACCGCTGCTCGGTGGCAGGAGCTTGCCAACGCTTTAAAGCACCATGCGATAAACAACGAAATTACAATCGAGGAAAAGACGATCTTTGGGAGCAGGTACGTTATCGAGGGGCCGTTGGAAGCACCCGACCGAACGTCGTTAAATGTCCGCAGCGCGTGGTTTATTGATAATGATGGCGAGGTTCCTAGGTTTGTTACTGCTCACCCTTTGAGAAGGAGACGCCAATGATTCAGGAACTCGAAGATGTAATCCTTACGTGCGATCTGCCACAGTATGGGCTGGCGCCGGGCGATATTGGAACAATTGTTCTCGTGCACCAGGGCGGTGCAGGTTACGAAGTCGAATTCACCACCCTCGATGGAGAAACAATCGCGATCGTAACCCTGACAGCCGACCAAGTCCGGCCAAGCAAACAACGAGAGATAGCTCACGCGCGCAACTTAGCGGCGAACGCATAGGAAAGTCAGCTCAAGCCTGCTCGGCAAGCGTGAATCCTCGAAATCAACCGCGAGCCCCGCCGACAATTCGGAGCTATTTGCCTTTTTCGCTGGTTCTTGGGGTAGTCTGCCTATGAAGCTCCCCTACGTCATCGATAACCAGGCTCACGTTCTCGCGGACATTCTAAAAGCGCTGCTGACCGAGCACAAAGGCCGATCGCTGGATGTGGCCACGGCTTACTTCACGGTCGGCGGCTTTGGGCTTGTGAAGGAAGGCCTCATGGATGTGGGCAACTTCCGCCTACTTCTGGGTGCCGAGCCGAGAACTGGAGAGCAAATTGGGTTGAGGCCCGATGCCGGAGTGGTGAGGGGGCTTATAAGAAAGGATCTGGAAGAGCTTCCCTTTGATGAAAGCACCCTGCGGTTAGTCGAAGATCTGATCGCTTACCTGCAACGTGAATCGGTTCAGGTCCGTCTCCATGACAAGGGTTTTCTCCACGCGAAATGCTGGCTCTTCTATTCCGATCGTCCCGGCCAGCAGATGCTATTTGACAGGTTTCGTCCCATTCTCGCCATTGTCGGCTCCTCAAACTTTACGTTTCCCGGCCTGACCTCGAATCGGGAGCTGAACCTGGCGCACAAAGTTCTCCTGGACCCCGCTGAGGCCGAGGACCGCGACGCGGCGTATGCGGTCTCGTGGCTGACCGACGCCAAGCCAAGCGAGCGCACATCCTGCTTACAGCCACGCCAATCAACAACGATCTTTTCGATCTCTACAATCAGTTTTCATTGATCACCCGGGGAGACAGGAGCTACTTCGCATCATGCGGGATCGGCGATCTTTACAGGTATTTCCTGAGAGCTCGGCGCGACTGGTGATCCGGAGACGGAGTGTTTGCCTTCTTTAATCTGCTCGAGGAAGTTGTGATAAGGCGCACGCGCCCTTTCATCCGCATGGCCTATCCGAATGCGACGATCCGCAAAAGAGAAGCCGATGGGACATGGTCAGAGATGCCCGTGCGGTTTCCTGAACGTAAGCCAAGACGGTTTACTACAATCTGGAGGCCACCTATGTCGGCATCTACGACGATGTGGTGTCGGGAATCGGGAGCCTCAAGTTGGCCCCTTACAATCTGGAAGATTACAAGAAAGCTGGGGTCGAGGTAGACAAGTTCGAGGCGGGCCGCGAAGAAGCCCTGGTGGGCATTTTCAAGAGCCGTTATCTGAAGCGGTTTGAATCGAGCATTGAGGCTTTTCGGATCAGCGTCCGAAGGGCGCTCGCTTTCCTAAAGACCTTCGAGTCTTACATTCTCGACGGCCGGCTCATAAAGAGCAACGACTTTCACAAGATAATTCGTTTCCTCTCCTCAGAAGATGAGGAAGACGATGCAAGCCCGATCTCTTTGGCTAACGAGATCGACGCCAATCAGGAGGCGCGGGAGTTCCTGGAAACGTTAGGGACAGTTGATCCCACGCAGTACGACCTCCGAAAGCTGCACGAGACAGTCCAACATGACGTGGACGTGTTTTCAAATATCTGGCAGCGAGTCAAAGATATAAAGCCGGATAAGGATGCAAAACTTGCTCGGCTGAAAGAGCTGCTGTCCAAGGATTTGAAGGGAAAGAAAGTACTGATTTTTAGCTATTACAAAGACACGGCACGATATCTGTATCGCCATCTGGGCCACCAGGAAAATCCTGAAGCGATGGCGTTTTGCAAAAAGCTGGGTGGCATTAACGTGCGTCGGATGGATAGCGGAGCGGACACAAAGGAGCGCTTGCGGATCATCCAGGGATTCGCGCCCAAAGCGAACGGCAAGCCGGAATGGGTGGGAACGGCAAGGGAGATCAACGTGCTGGTCTCCACGGATGTGCTCTCAGAAGGACAAAACCTTCAGGACTGCGGCTATCTCGTTAAGAAAGGATACGCATTAAAGCGGACTCGCCTTATAGCGCTAACGTTTGGGAGGCTTTCATGAAATATTTTGACTATGAGTCCGTAACGAGGGAAGCGAGGATTCCTGAGAAGAAGTTACGGAAACTCGTCAAGCTTGTCCGGCGAGAGTTTCCGCATGATTTAATGATGGCCGAACTCCATACGTTGCGAGCTTGCCTGGCTGTACGAAACGGCCACATCCAGATAGATAACGCTCTCAAAACCAAGCTGAGAGCCCGCTCTAGTCAGGCGTAGCAAAGCACTGGAGACTGAAGGGTGGAAGCTGAAAGGGGACGAGGATCTTTTCACATCGTTTCGTCAGAGCCATCCAGTTAATTTCGCTGCCAATATGAGAACTCCCAGCTTGGCCATACAGTATCAACCTTCCCATCATGAATAGCTGAATCGTGGGTTCCTGTTTGTTTGGCTGCGTTTTGGTGCTGCAGATGCTGCTTCGTTGCTGGCAATCCATTTCGCACCGCTAACTTTTACGCTTCAAAGCAACGGAGGTCGGTTGGGTTTGCCCACGAATCCGGGGCCGAAGCCCGCCTCATGGGCTGCCCAACCTCCGGCAACGCGGCCGCTGAAGATCGAAGGACCCAGCATCGTCCCTTCCAAGCCGGCCTTTCCGTTGATATGGCCACCGGCCATTCCGGCGACCTCCCCGGCGGCGTAAAGACCGGGAATCGGCTCAAAGTATTTGTTGAGGACGCGACAACGGAGATCCGTTTTCACGCCGCCGAAATTTTTGCGCGCGAGCGGAAAAATTTGAATGGCGTAATAAGGCGGAGTATCGAATTTTTTCGATTGCTTCAGCGATTTCCCAAAAGCGGGCTCGCGCTCCAGGGCCGCCTCGCAAGCCTGATCGTATCGTTCAACCTCCGCCAGGAACGCCGGAACGTCGACTTCGATCATTTGTGCCAATGCGGCCAGCGAGTTGGCTTTGCGGATGTAAGGCGAGTTGTCCAGTAGTTCCTGTACTTTATCGCGCCGGACTTTGTCACCGTCACGGTAATACGGGTCCGCCACCTCCATCTTCGCAGTCATGGGCGTGTCCAGGATCGCCCACGCGTGAGGCGGGTTTTGTGCCAGCAGCGCCGGGGTCGCCGAAGCGCCGCCTGTGCGCGATTCGTCGTGGAACCGGCGGCCCTGCTGATTGACCCAGATGTAACCCGGCGTCAGCCGGAAGACGAGGCCGCGCCTTCCCGCCGGATCGCGATAATCCGGCGTCGCGTACACATAGAACCAGATGTGATCCATGTGGGTTAAGTAGCCTCCCAGCTCGCGAATCAGTTTGTGACCCGACCCCGTTGCCCCGCGTCCGGATCCCTCCATCACTTTGAAGGACTTAAATTCCGGTCTGTATTCAAGCACCATATCGAGATTGGAATTGAAGCCGCCTGTGGTTATAACAACCGTCTTGCTGTGGATGTCCGTAGTTTCGCCCGTGTTTATGTTCGTTGCTCTGACGCCGCAGGCCCGGCCTTCCTCGATCAAAAGCTCGCTCACCGCAATCCCGGTCATGATTCGGGCCGCCCCTTTGGTTTGGACGGCGTTGATCAGCGCTGTCATCAAGCCGAGCCCGTTATTATCAGGCCGATGCCAGCGGTGAACCCGATTGCCTTCCTGAACTTTCAGATCCGACCACTTCACACCGAACTTTTCCGCCCAGAAATAGAGGTCATGAAGGGAGTGCTCGATATAAAACCTTGCCCAGGTCTCGTCGGCGGAGCCCTGTCCCCATTTCACCCAATCTTCAAATGCGAGATCCGGCGTGTCTCGGATGCCGAGAGACTCCTGGAGCGGGGTCCCCACGATACAACAGCCTACACAGTATATAATAGCAGTCCCTCCCAGTGCGTCCGCCTGTTCGATCAAAACGGTTTTTGCTCCGCTCTCGCAGGTTTCGATGGCAGCGGCGACTCCAGCTCCTCCGCCGCCAACGATAGCGACATCGGCTTGTATTTTATTAGCGGCCATAACGAACTCCTTCGTGACGGTTTGTCAGAGTCCGTGTATCATCGGCTCTCTCTTGGGTCAAACTGGCAGAAGGGTAGGGATCATTTTGTGGAGATTCTTCACAGAGTCTATCCCGCGCGACGCTTGCGACACTTTGCGCGTACCAGAAGTCAAGATTCTTCACTCCGCGCTCAGAATGACAGTTATGCACTCTTCTTGATTGCGACAAGTCTCTCGAGGGAGCGGAACAAAATTGAGACACAGTCAACATCTCATACCTTGAATCGCACCCGATAAAGAAGTTTGCTCGCCCCGTTTTGCGCCACCGGGATGTCAAATTGGGCCGTGTGCGCTTCAATCTTCTTGTAAGAATGCGAGCTGTGCAGGATCTCCCAATCGCGAAACATAGGCTCGATGACCGAGATCGTGACCGGCCCGTCTTTATGGTTGCGCAAGCTGATTTCAAAAGCGACTTCGTAGAGGTCGTTGCCGAGCTTGCGCCAATCCGTCTGCTTTCTCTCGCCGACGATGTCAAAAGCATCGCCCATCTTGATCTTGACCAGCTCATCTTTCGGCGTGTGATCGATACGGTCCTCGCCGATGAACTGGAGGCTGCCGTCGGTGTCGGTTTTGTAGACCCGCAACGTGCCCTTGGGG
>JBOHVR010000295.1:0-3807 GCA_050735755.1 Binatia bacterium | reverse complement strand
ATGGACAAGAGGTCTTTGGATTGACTGGCAACTTTTTGCAGGCCGTCGTTCACCTGGGGCTTTGTCTCTCCTAGGACCCCATCAAGCATCAGATTGGTGTAGCCGATGATCACATTCAGCGGTGTCCTTAGCTCATGGGACATAACGCTCAGGAATTCCGTCTTGACCTTGTCGGATTTCTCCAGATTTTGATAGAGCCGCGCGTTTTCGATCGCGATCGCGGCCCCGTTGGCCAATTGCTGCAGGAGATCGACCTCTTCTTGCTGGAAATCTCTCGGCTCGTACGTCAAAGCCCTCAACACTCCCAGAAGTTGCCCGTCTCTGGAATAAAACGGCGTCCCCACGTAACCCCCAAAGCCAAGACTACGGATAAGCCGGTGTCTTGCTGCATCGCTTGATTTGCTCAGGTCAGGTATCACAACGGGCGCACGATTTTCGGCAAAGTTGCGCAACCGGCCTTTGCGGCTCGTCGTTCCCCACCCGACCCCTGAAGCTGCCATAATCCGGGTTCCGGATTTCTCCACAACGCGAATATCCGAGATGTCTACGGTTAAGAAGACCCGGATCTTGTCTGTGAGCTTTTGCAGCAAGCTCGTCAGATCCATGCTCGTGATATCCTGGCTGAGATCCTTAAGAAGTCTTTGGATCTCCTCTCGCCGCTTCAGCTCTTCGTTGGCCCTTTGCAGATCCATCGACTGTTTTTTGGTCTGCTCGTAGAGCTCGGCGTTATGGCGGCCGCGGATTTCAAGTTCCGCTTCAGCCTGCTTGCGCACATTGATTTCCGCTCTAAGGGCTGCCGTCCTCTCGGCCACCATTTTCTCCAGATATTCGTGCAACCGTGCCCGCTCCAGGGCTATTCCGATCTGGTTCCCGACCCCCCCTAAAACTCTCAGGTCGTCATCGCTGAGCATTCCTTGTTCCCGCCCGGCGAGGTTCATGATTCCCAATAATTGCTTGCCGATCCAGATGGGAACGCTGGCATGGTAGCGCAAACCGCGCGTCCTGCCTCGTGCATCTTGCAAGCGCTCGCATTCGAGGATGTTGGTCGCTTGCGGGAGGTCGCTGGCAAGGAGCTTGCGGCGGCACAGGCAATCGCCATCCAGCATCCCTGGTCCAGCGAGAGCCGCGGGAAGACCGCGGGCGGCGACGACGCGAAAATCGCCCTCATCACTCCGCACAACAAACCAGCCTGCATGTATATCAGGTAGTTCCAGCGAACGTTCCAGCGACCTCTCGGCTACCTCCTGTTCACTGTTGCATTGGTTGAGGCCTTCCGAAATGCGGTAGAGGGCGTTGAGTGACTGGTACGAGCGAGCCAGATCCTTTTGCCGGACCTCAAGCTCCTCGTTCATATGGACGGCTTCTTCGTACGTCGAAAGCAACAAGTCGAGGATCTGTCTCCTCTCGGAAGAGATGAAATGTCTTTGGCCGGCAAACTCAATCTCCATTCCGACCTGCGTCTTCTCGCTCTTGCGCAGTTCCCGAGTGGCGAGGATATAGCCGATGCGCGCGAGCAGGTATTTTTCGTCGTACGGCTTTCGGATGAAATTGTCCGAGCCGCACTGTAGCCCTTGAACAATGTCGATCGGGCTGGAGAGTGAGGTGAGAAGCATGACGGGAATATCTTTTAGCTTCTCCTGCGATTTCACCTCCTTGCACAGCGTGTAGCCGTCTATGTCCGGCATGATGATGTCGCTGATGATGAGTGCGGGTTTTCGTTCGCGCGCCGCTGCCAGCGCTTCGTTCCCATTGGCGGTTACTGTAACCTCGTAGCCGTTCTTATCAAGCAGGTATCTCAGTTGTTCCGCCTGCGTTGGGCTGTCCTCGGCGATGAGGATCTCAACTTTGGTCTGGGCAGGCCTCTTGGTAGATCTCATGTACCTAACCCTCTTCCTGTGTCCCGCGGGTGATTCACTGAATGTGTTTGAGCGAGCCTTCTTGGACGCCCCTTTCTTCTTCTGTGCACCGGTGTCTTAATGCTTATGCATCGTTCTGGGTTAGGGTAAGACGAAATAAAAAGTTGCGCCCTTTGTGACTACACCTTCGGCCCATAGCTGACCGCCGTGTCGATGGATAATTCGCTGGACCGTGGCCAGGCCGACACCGGTCCCGGGATATTCCGCTGCATTGTGCAGGCGCTGAAAAGCCCCGAAAAGTTTATCAGCGTATGCCATATCAAATCCTGCTCCATTATCGCGGATGAAGTATACTCGACTACCATTATGCTCGGTTACGCCAAACTCTATCTTTGGCTGCGGCGCCTTTTCCGTAAACTTCCAAGCATTATTGAACAGGTTCTCCAGCACAACCCGCAGCAGCCGTGGATCCCCATTCGCTTTCAATTCCGGTTCAATGGCAAATTCCACCTTCCGTCTCGGTCCAGATTCTCGGAGCTCAGCGGCAATCCTTTCTCCGAGACGACTCAGGTCAACCATCTCATACTGCATTTCGCTCCGCGTCACACGGGAGAGCTGAAGCAAGTCATGAATTAATTGGTCCATGCGCAGAGTTGCCGTACGCACCCGCTGTATGTAGTCCTTGGCTTGCGCGTCGAGCTTTTCGCCATAATCGTCAACCAGGGCTTGGCTGAAACCGTTGATGCTCCTCAGCGGGGCACGGAGGTCGTGTGAGACTGAATAGCTGAAAGACTCAAGTTCCTTGTTAGCGGTTTCTAATTCCGCATTTAACTTGCGTGTGGCTTCTTCCCCCCGCTTGCGCTCCATGATTTCTTTTTGCAGCTCTCTATTAATAGTTTGGAGTTCGGCAGTGTGGCCAGTTACCACGAGCAGGAAAGCGCCCAAAAAGGCAGTAAACAGCAGCCCTCCTGCAGGGACACCCCAAGCCGGCCAGGGTCGTTGGGCGACGAGATACTCTTTCGTGGGAGTGTACTGAACAATCCATCGCCGTCCCGCCACCACGAACGGGGTGAGCCTTTGTAGTGCCGCGGGCTTTATCAATTGCTCGGTTTCAAGCGGGAGGGCCTTTGACTCTAGCGCCTGCGAGCTATACAGTAAATGTTTTTTTTCTCCGCCCATATCATCGTAGAGACGAACCTCGATCCCCTTGGCCTCGACACTCTTTAGCGACGCCTGCACCATATCGCTAATCCTGAAAGCTCCAATTGCGTAACCTTGCAGAGTTAGGCGGCGCTCTTCCGGAGATGGGAGTCCGTATCTGTAAATGGGTAGGAAAACCAAGAACCCCAATTCGCGATCAATATCCTGCACCAGTGTGATCGGGTTAGTCGCTGTTGGTTTCCCTGTATGTCTTGCCCGGTTTAATGCCTCGTTTACGACAGGGTCCGAAGCCACGTCAAAACCCAAAGCGCTTTCATTCCGAGCATACGGCTCTATGTAGTAGACTGGGATGTACTCGTCGCGGCGCCCCGCTCGAACCAACCGCTCCTGTGAGTTCCGTTCCGTAACCTGGAAGCCGCTAAAACCGTCCCGGCGGGCAGCTTCTTCCAAGGCTGTTCGTTGCGTGTCCTGTATGCTGGGGTTCCACGAAAGTGCCCGAATACCCGGATGACGCAAGAGCAGACGCGAGACGAAATTCTTAAATTCCTGCCGCTCAACCTTTGCTGAGCTTGCAAAAAAACTGTCTATTGCGTAGAGCACGTCAACATAATTATCAAAGTTCTCTTTTAGCGCCTGAGTCAGGTTGTCCGTCCGACGCTCGAATTCCAGCTTGACACGTCTCTGTTCCCATAGACTCGCATAAACGAAAATTATGACGACCAGCGCAAATGCGAGACCTAGGGGTATAGACACGGAGATTTGCCTGCGCAGCGACACCGCTGGTGGTGTG
>JBOHVR010000294.1:0-8878 GCA_050735755.1 Binatia bacterium | reverse complement strand
TATCGCCCCTTTCCGAGCTCATCAGGGCCGCCATGAACTCGACGGAAAAATGCGCCTTCAGGTAGGCCGTCTGATAGGAAATCAAAGCGTAGGCTGCCGAGTGCGACTTATTGAAACCGTAGCGCGCGAAGGTTTCCATCTGGTCGAAGATTTCGGCTGCGGTCTTCGGATCGATGCGATTTTTGCGGGCTCCCTCGAGGAATCGCTGCCGTTGTCCCGCCATCTCTTCCGGATCCTTCTTCCCCATGGCGCGGCGGAGGATGTCGGCGTCTCCCAAGGTATACCCCGCCAGTTTCTGGGCGATCTGCATGACCTGCTCCTGGTACACGATCACGCCGTAGGTGTCCTTGAGGATAGGCTCCAAGAGCGGGTGCAGATAGCGAATTTTTTCTTGCCCATGCTTGCGCTTGATGTACTCCTCCGCCATGCCGCTGTCGAGCGGCCCGGGACGAAAGAGCGCCAGGATGGCGACCAAGTCCTCAAAGCAGTTCGGGCGAATTTTGACCGTCATTTCCCTGATGCCCGTGCTTTCCAGCTGGAAAATTCCCGTTGTATTTCCGGAGCAGAGCACGCGGTAGGTCCTCTTGTCGTCGAGCGGCAGGCTTTCTAAATCGACCGCGACGCCGCGGCTCGCCTGAATCAGCTTGATGCAGTCGGTGATTAAAGTCAGTGTCTTGAGGCCGAGGAAATCGAACTTGATCAGGCCGATTTTCTCGACGCTGCCCATATCGAACTGCGTGACAATGCCGCCTTCTTTATCCACGAACAGCGGCAGGTGATCGACCAACGGCAGGTTGGAGAGCACGACTCCGGCCGCATGCGTGGAAGCGTGCCGCGTCAGCCCTTCCAGTCGCAGGGCGTGATTGATCAGATTTTGCACGCGCATATCGCTTTGCAGCAGCGACTGCAGACGCGGCTCCATTTTCAAGGCTTGGGCCAGGGGATAGTCGAACCCCTGCTTGGGAGCGGGAACGAGTTTGGCGATCGCATCGGTCTCCGCAAATGAAAAACCCAATGCCCTGCCGACGTCTTTGATTGCCGCTTTAGCCTTGAGCGTTCCGAATGTCGCGATCTGCGCCACTTTGTCGGCGCCGTATTTGTCTTTGACATAGCGAATGACCCGGTCGCGACCGCGAATGCAGAAATCGACATCGATATCGGGCATGGAGCGGCGTTCGGGATTGAGGAAACGCTCAAAGATGAGGTTGTGCCGGATCGGATCCAGGTCGGTAATCTTGAGCGCGTAGGCCACCAGGCTTCCTGCCGCCGAGCCCCGGCCGGGTCCGACGGGAATGCCATTCGTTTTCGCGTAATTGATAAAATCCGCAACGATCAGAAAGTATCCCGGAAATTGCATTCCCTTGATCACATCCAGCTCGTACTCGAGCCTTTGCTCATACGCTTTGCGGGTCTCGACTCCGAGAAGCCGCCCTTCCGCTTTCTCTAGGCGCGCCAGTCGCTCTGCCAGACCTTGATGGGCTAGCTCGTCGAGATAGTCGTCCAGGCTTTTTCCCGACGGCGGTTCGAAACGCGGGAAATGATAGTTGCCGAACTCCAGCTCCAGGTTGCATCGTTCGGCGATCTCAAGCGTGCGCTCGACGGCCTCGGGACAGTAGTCAAATCCCCTTTTCATTTCTTCCGCGGTTTTGACGAAGAGCTCGTCAGTTTCCATCTTAAGGCGGTTCTCGTCGGTGACCGTTTTGCCCGTCTGCACGCAGAGCAGGACGTCGTGGGCTCCCGAATCCTCCCTTTGGCCGTAGTGACAATCATTGGTCGCGACAACGGGAAGAGAGAGATCCCGCGCCAGCGCGACAATCATGGGATTGACCTTTTCCTGTTGCGGAAGTTTGTTGTCTTGGATTTCGAGGTAATAGCGCCCGTCAAAAATGGACGCGTACGTTTCCGCCGCGGTCTTCGCTCTGTCAATTTGACCCGCGCTCAGCGCGGAGGCGACCTCTCCTTGAAGGCAAGCGCTGAGCGCAATCAGACCGCCGTTGCACTCACGCAGCAATTCTTTGTCGACTCTCGGCTTGTAATAGAACCCCTCCATGTAGCCGGCGGAGACGAGCTTGCAAAGGTTCCGATAACCGTCGCGATTCATCGCCAGCAGAATAAGATGGTTGTTGTACTCTTTATTGCCCCGGTCGGTTCCCTTGCGCTCGAACCGGCTAGTTGGCGCCACATAGATCTCACACCCGATAATGGGTTTGATTCCATGGCTCATCGCTTCCCGGTAGAACTCGATGGCGCCGAACATATTACCGTGGTCCGTCATGGCCACGGCGGGCTGTTTGAGCTGCTTGATCCGCTCAAAAAGCGGCTCAATCTGATTGGCACCGTCTAAGAGGCTGTATTGAGTATGACAATGCAAGTGAACGAAACGGGAGTGCTCCATGAGAGGCAAAAGACTAATTTATCCTTATCACAAATCAACGCTCAGCACAATTTTTTCTGCTCTATTTCTCATCCATTCCGATCGAGAACATCCGGTCCAGGTCGTGTCGCGAGAAGACCCGGAACGCTATCAGGGTCTCTGAAGAGGTTATGCCACCGACCTTCCGGATCCCTTCGGTTACGACCTTTGCCAAGTCATCGTTGTTTCTGACCCTGACGACAGCCGCAAGGTCGTAGCGGCCGGCGATCGAATAAACTTCGCTGACACCGCCAATGTCGGCTATTGTCTCCGCGACTTTGTTGATCTTGTCCCGCTCTACGCTTAACAAGACGATGGCTGAAAGCATAACGCACCCTCTCCCTGGATTATAGGCGTTTCAAATTGAACTTAACGCTGTCTCAACAACGTGCACGCCGGGCACCTTCACCGGCGGGCCGCCGAATCTCGATGCCTTAGCATTCTAGCTCGGTTTCATCTTCTGCAGCAGAATGCCGGTCTGATAGCCATAGGCGAGAGGAATAACCGACAGAACAGTGAATATCCGCCCCCAGGTATCTTTCAAATAATCCGTGTCGTAGAAGACCTGCGACCCGCGCGGGGTTCCAGGAATAATGAACATGCCAAAATCCCGCCCTAAGACATTAGTTTTCTTATCGTAATCAACCAGCGCGCTTCTGAGCGGGTGTCCTCTCCTGGACTCGGTGTTGAGAAGCAGGTCGATCGTATTTCTGTCGTGAATAGTGGCATAGATCCTTCCCCCCGGCTTAAGAATCCGCCGGAGCTCCAATAGCCAAGCGTCGATCAAATCGGCAATATGAGTGAACACGGATCCTGCATAGATCAGGTCAAACGAATGATCTTCGAAAGGTAAGTGGGGCGCCGTGTTAATTGTCGCGAAATTCAATGGGCTTCGGCTTAAGTTCTGCTTACACCACGCAATGTGTCGTGCGCTAATATCCACGCCCCACAGCTCGCCGTCTTTAGCGATTTCGACAACATGCCTGAGCATTCTTGCGGCGGCGCAACCGAAATCCAGAATCCTCATCTTCGGCCCGAAACAAAACCCGGACTCGCCCAGAATTTGAACCATTCTCTGGACATGTTCTTTGCCAGATTTGAGATATCCTTCTTCCGTCAAGGCGTAACCTTCCCAAAGGTCTGGGGGCGGCACCGGAAATTCAACAGCCGGCGATTGCTTCACGACGACATAACAAGAATCGGGATAATACTTAGCTGCTATCCCTGCTTCTCGCATGATCGTCCCCGTTATCCTGGAGTCAATTCTGCCGTGGAGTTCGTTTGAGCTCGCAATGAGCAGGTCGGCAACAGGTCTAAGCAGCCTTTTCGTTATCACTTTTAGAGCGACAAACCCCAGCATCATGGCAAGAACAGTAATTCGTTTGTATCCAAAAGTCGAGCGCATTTAAGACGCGCCTTCGCTGTCGCTTGGGCGCTGAACCCCACGCTACCGACCACGGAGAAGCGCTTTGCAAGCCCTACGAAACAGAGAGCCATCGCTGCGGCGAGCCTAGTAGAGTCTAAAGCCTCGCGGAAACAAAGTTTATGGAAGTCTCGGTCAAGTCCAACCGGTGAATACCTGCGCCGTACTTGCCACAAAACCGGCTTTCGGTTATCAAGGACTGACAGCCGTTTCGACCCCAGCACACAGGGTCACCTCGAAGACAACGAGCTGGCGTGTAATCTTATTCAAGTGGGTGACCCGTCCGTAATAAAACCTGGAAAGATCCAAGTCACGCCTGTTCGGCCCTGGTCCTCTTTTTTGATCCGGGATTTCGCTTTGTTATGGTTTTCCAGCGCCCTGACCTCGATAGCGTCGCAAGTTAGACAAGTCGCGCAACTTTATCAGATCTACGAGATTTCCGGCTCCTCCCTCAAGCTCGGGCTCGCGGGCCTTCTTCATGGTCTTCCTTATGTCTTTCTCGGACTTTTTGCGGGAGCTGTGGCCGACACTTTTGATCGTAAAAAACTTATCGTTGTCACCCAACTCTTAAACCTCATCCCGGGTGTCGTTTTAGGGTTCCTGACCATGGCCGGGATGATTCAAGTGTGGCACATTTATCTCTTCAGCGTATTGTCGGCTCTCGTCCAAGTATTCAATGGTCCCGCAAGATCGGCGCTTGTCCCACGGTTGGTTCCGCAATCTCATTTGATGAACGCCGTTTCGCTAACTGCGATGATTCATCAGGGCAGCATGCTCGTCGGCCCTGCCGTCGCCGGCTTATTGATCGACCGTTTCGGCGTGAGTTGGAGCTATTTCGTTTGCGGCGGACTCTTCATTCCAGCCGTCTTCGGAGTGCTCGCGATACGAACTTCAGGAACGCCAGAAGGCGCACGTCGCCGGGTTAGCTTGCGCAGCATGATCGAAGGCGTGGAATTTATCTGGATTCAACGCATCATTCTTTCTCTCTTCCTGCTTGACTTCGGCGTCATGCTGGTCGGCTACTATAATGCGATACTGCCCATTTTCGCCAGTGACGTTTTCACAGCCGGAGCTACGGGTCTAGGGACTCTCTATACTGCATCCGCCATGGGCGCGCTCTTGGGGCTTGGCGTCTTGCTGATGATCGGAAATGTACGGCGCAAGGGCGCATTGGCGTTGATTTCCGCGGTTCTTTTTGCCGGCGCTCTGGCGCTTTTGGGTGTTTCACGATGGTTCTGGCTTGGCGTTGTCGCCGTAGCAGCTCTCGGCTTTTTTGACGCCATCAGCGTTTCGATTCGCCGCACGGTGATTCAGCTCCTGGCGCCCGATGCCATGATGGGACGCGCCTGGAGCCTCCTGGCAGTTTTCGCCCAGTTGACCAACGGATTAGGCGCGCTGGTTGTGGGAGCTATGGCCGCGATGTTGGGTGCGTCCAACGCGCTCGTTCTAAGCAGCGTTGTTTGCGTTCTAATTGTATTCGCCATCGGTCTCGCCATCCCTCAGCTTTGGCGCTATCGCTCCGACTAGGCGCCGGAGCGCTCCGAGCTAAATCGGCGGCCGGCGCTCAAAAAATCTCGCATGCTGCTGGTAGGCGTAACCTGCCCGCAGAACCGTCGGCTCGTCGAACGGCTTTCCTACAAACTGCACCGCAATAGGAAGATGGGTCCGGGAAAAACCACAAGGGACCACGAGCGTCGGCAGTCCCGCCAGATTGAACGGCGAGACGTACTCGGGAGTCAAGTGCCGGTACAAAGTGTCGAGCGGGTCAAGCTCGTTAACCTTAGGAGCGGGCCCCGCCTGGCAGGGTAAAGCCAACAAATCAACCTTGTGAAAGATCTCTGCGAATTCCCGTTTCACTCGGCTGCGGATGCGCTGCGCCTGAATGTAGTCGGCGGAGCTCGTTAGCATGCCCAAATAGAGTCGCGCCCGCCGCTGGGTCGCAGCGCTTTTGATGAGTGCCGGGACATCGCGCTTGTGGCCGTTAAAGTACTCGTTGTAGTAGATCACCGCGTTGGCGGCGGTTGCCAGCTTCAGCGTTGCCGCCGTAACTTCCTCGACACGTGCTCCCAATAACTTTAATTCTCGAATCGCTTCATCAACCAGGGTCAGGACCTCGGGATGGGTACGTGCACGGCACTCTTCTATGTAATCCCGCGGAACCCCGACAACCAGACCCCTCACATCTTCTCTGAGTGCCATTCCATAGTCGGGAACCGGCGCGCGGTTGGAGGTAGGGTCTTTCGGATCGTAACCGGCAACCGCTTGCAGCATGTGTGCAGCGTCTTCAACGACCCAAGTCATCGGGCCGCAATGATCCAGCGACCAGCACAAGGGCGCGAGACCGTGGCGGTTGACACGACCATAAGTCGGTTTCAGCCCCACCAGGCCGCAAAACGAAGCTGGATTTCGAATCGAGCCGGCGGTGTCTTCTCCGAGTGCGCCCATGCAGAGCCCCGCGGCCACAGCCGCGCCCGGGCCGGTGCTCGATCCGCCTGTGATGTGATCAGTGTTCCATGGATTGCGCGCCTGGGGCGGTTCGCTAGGAAGACCGCTCATTGCGAGTTTGCCCAATATTACAGCGCCTGCCTCACGCAGTTTGCGCACAGGGGTTGAATCCTCCACGGTTTGGGACCTGGCGTTGCGAATCTCCGCGGGTGCTCCTTTTACGTCCAACTGGTCTTTGACGGCCACAGGAATACCGTGGAGCGGTCCTCTATATTGTCCTTGGAGAACTTCGGCTTCGGCGTGGCGTGCTTCCGCCATAGCGCTATCCGCCATGAGATTTAAGAACGCGTGAAGTCGACCATCAACGGCTTCTATGCGCTGAAGAATCGCACGCGTCAATTCAACCGGCGAAAGCGTGCGACTCCGAATAAGCTTTTGTGCCTCATGAATCGTGAGATGAAACAGCGGCTTTTCTTGCGTGGCCATAAGCACTCCTTATTATTAGACGGTCCACTCCGCGTGAAAAACCGGCGCGATCTCCTCGTCCCCAAGATCGACAGAGTGCAGCATCTTGAGAGTCGCCACGTACCCGTCAATGATCTTGCTAAAACGCTCCAGATCGCCTTCTTTAGGCTCAAGACCCGCTTCCGCCAACAATGCGGCCAGCCTCTGCTCCGTTAATTTTTCCATTTCGTTCCCTCGCCTCCGAAAAGATTGACCTATCGAAAAGCTATTCGAAACCCACCATGCGCGTCAAGGGAAATCAGGACGCGTATCTCATTTGCCCGGTTGGGAAGCTCAATGCCGTCTGATGGATGGCTAGGGAACTGACTCTTGAACGCGAGGTTACTTGACAAGGCGCCGACAAACCACCTAAGTAGTTGAAACAGCGGCCGCCAGTTTAGTTTCGTCGCCGGCAGTTCAGGAGGCTACGCACATGAAGATCCGCTCTCCATCCATTCTTTTATTCTCTGCGTGTTGTTTGACTTTCCCGGTCTCCATCGCGCATCCAGCCTCAGCCAACCCCGCAATGATAAAAGCGCAAAAAGACGCCGCGGCGAAGGGTTACATTTTCGAAGCCAGCCATGACGAAATTGTCGCAAAGGCCAAGAAGGAGGGGAAGCTGCGCGTAGTCAGCACGTTGGAGCCGGCCGTCATTAAAGCCATGAAAGATGGTTTTAGAAAAAAATATCCTTTCCTTACCGAGCTGCGGGTGGACGAGATTGGCTCGATCGATGAAAACCAGCGTCTGCTGTTAGAAGTAAAGGCAGGGGCAGCGAAAGGTTGGGACGTCAATCGGCTCTTTACAGACATTTACGAAGAGTTCCTGCCCTACCAAAAGAAGTTCGACATTCTCGGCATGGCGCAGCAAAAAGTACTCAACATCCCTCCCGCGCTCGTGGATCCCCGAACGCGAAACGTCGTCATCACGAGCACTAACGTCAACATCATCGCTTACAATAAAACCCTTATTCCCGCCGATAAGGTCCCTGACAAATGGGAAGATTTTCTCAAGCCGGAGTTCAAGGGGAAAAAATTCATCATGGATGTCCGGCCTCTTCCGCTTGCCATCCTGGTTCCCGCCTGGGGTCTGGAGAAAACCCTCGACTATGCACGGAAGTTGGCCGCGCAAGAACCGATCTGGGGGCGAGGGCACTCGCGCATCATCCAGTCCGTTGTCTCGGGAGAGTATCCCTTATTTTTGGGAACCAATTTAGGAGCGGTCAAAAGAGCGCAGGACAAGGATCCAACGGGCGCTCTGACCAGCAAGATTATAGAACCAGTTCCGATCCGCCTTCACGAAGGCTACGGGATCCTCAATACGGCTGATTATCCGTATATCGGGCTTTTGTGGTTGGAGTTTCACGCGTCTCCCGACGGCCAGAAGATCATGGATGAACATTGGCCTCTAGGGGCGTCGGTTTTCTCACCGGGATCGGCTCAGGAGGGCCTAACCCGAGGGAAGAAGCTATCCGTTATTGATTGGAACCATCAACCGCATCTCGACGACTACTTAAAAAAGCTGGTTGAGGCCCTCGGGTTCCCGAAGGCCAAGTGAGATTGCGCTGAATCCGAAGTCTTTTGGGATCATGCTGGGCGGAGTCGCCCCCAATAAGCTCCTCGCCGTCCCGTGGGAGACTGCGTCGTGATAGCCGAAATGCCACGTTTTTCAGCTATACCCTCAGAATGACATTGCGATACAGTCTCTTGGAGGGAGAGGATGCAAGGTGAGGGTGGTAGAGTAAACAGCTTACGCCTCGTATGAAGGTCGTCCTGATTCAGCCGCCGGTCCAGGATTTGTACGATACCGATGTGCGGCTTCAGCCCATCGGACTCTGCTATCTCAAAGCCGCGGCCAACAGATATCTCCCGAAAGTAAATGTCGTCGTCAAGGATTACCACCGGGGCTTCGGCCGCAAGACAGTTGCCATTCCAAAGCCTCTTCAGTATCTCTCCGATTACTACCCGGTAGCAGATAAATCTCCATTCTCCACATTCCACCAGTACTATCACTTCGGCCAGTCGTTTGATGCAATCGAGGCTGAGCTGGCGGAAATGAAACCGGACCTCGTCGGAATTTCATCTCTCTTCACGCC
>JBOHVR010000293.1:0-4717 GCA_050735755.1 Binatia bacterium | reverse complement strand
CCACTCGATCATGAGAGTGAAAGAAAAGGATCCCACCGGTTCGCTGGTAGAAAAGATTATCGAACCCGTGCCGGTAAGGCTCATCGATCCAAACGCGGTGATAGGAACGGCGGCTCATCCGTATTCGGCCTTGTTGTGGCTGGAACACCTGGCCAGCCCGGAAGCCCAGAAAGTCATTGATGATCATGAGCAGGGAAAGGCGTCAGTTTATTTGCCGGGCTCCATTACCGAAACTGTGCTCAGAGGAAAAAAGCTTTCGGTAGTCGAGTGGGACAGTTTTGCCAAAATGGGCCCGTGGATGAAGATGATTGTCAGTGCATGGGGTTTCCCGCGGGCGGAGAAATGACTGGTCAAATGCGTCGGTAGCTCCAAGCTCTTTGAAGAGGAGGAAAGTGCATGAGCACAGCGGCTCAGCGAAATGCAATAGCGGCGGCGGAGGTTCTCATATCGGCGGATTCCCACATCGTCGAAGCGGCGGACTTCATGGAAACCCGGCTGCCGGGCGAGCTCCGGCCGCGCGCGCCCCGCTTCCCTGAAGAACGTATAGGCGAGCGCCACCAGGCCCATCCCGGCGGGCGCGATCCCAAATTGCGCGTGAGCGAGATGGACGTGGACGGTGTCAGCGCCGAAGTGATCTATCCGAGCTACCCCATGAAGCTGTTCAGCCTGGAAAGAGAGGACGCGGACCTCCAGGAAGCGTGTTTCCACGCTTACAACGACTGGCTCATGGAGTATTGCTCAGCGGCACCCGAGAGAATCATCGTCATCGGCATGATCTCCACCTATAACATTGGTTCCGCCGTGCAAGAGCTGGAGCGCTGCAGGCGCAACGGCATGCGCGGCGTGATGATCTGGCAGTCGCCTCATCCGGACTTTCCCTTCACTTCTGGCCACTACGATCCATTTTGGAAGGCGGCGCAGGACCTGGAAATGCCGGTAAGCATTCACTCGTTAACCGGCCACGGGGAAGCCCACAAGCGCTTCGGGACCCGCCAGGGCGATCGTCAAGGATTAGATCGATACCGTGGTAGAAGCTATCATCAGTTCGATATTACCAATGCTCTGTTTGACATCATTTTCTCAGGAGTTTTGGAGCGTTTCCCCCTGCTAAAGATTGTTCTCGTGGAGTATGAGATCGGTTGGATACCTTTTGTCCTTCAGGGATGGGACCGCTCCGTAAGGAAGTTCAAGAAGAATACCACGCTCACCATTAACAAGCTGCCCAGCGAGTATTTCAATCGGCAAGTTTACGCGACGTTCTTCAATGATTCCGTTGGCGGCCAGATGCTCTCCTGGTGGGGACAGGATAATATGATGTGGTCCAGCGACTACCCCCACCCCAATTCGACGTGGCCTCGCTCACGGGAAACCGTCGCGCGGACCTTAGGGCACCTGACCGCCGAATGTCGCGACAAGGTAGTGCGTTCCACCGCCGCGAAGCTTTACAACATCCGTCTCCCCGGCTCCGGGTAGCCGTCTCTGACGGGGAAAGAGCGGACGCAAAACTTTTCTTTATCAAACCATCCCGTTCCGGGTCTGCCGCGGGTGAAGGGGTGAATTCAAGCCGCGGTCTCTTCCCAATCCACAATTGGGACCAACACCCGAAGGCTTCCGTCGTGAATCAAAGTGTTGGAAGCCTACGGCTTTTCCAAAGCCGAGCGGCGAGCCAAGCGACGTGAATTCCGAAGACCCGAGCGTTGTCGCAGACCCGATCAGTGGGCCCCTTCAGAGAGGTCTTGCCGCCTGACCGTATTCGAAAAGTTACAATCAGCAGTGATCGAAATCCGCCGCACGCAAGTTTACGCGCAGTGGTTCGATAGCTTGCGTGACCGCAAAGCACGGGCACGCATCGACGTTCTTATCCGGCGCCTGTCGCTGGGCAATCCAGGTGATGTGAGGCCAGTGGGAAGGTGTTTCGGAACTGCGGATCGATTATGGTCCGGGCTACCGTGTTTGCTTTGTGCAGCGCGCGGAAACCCTGATCATCCTGCTCGCGGGCGGCGACAAGCGCACTCAGGAGCGGGATATTGAGAAAGCATTGAAGATGCCACGAGAGCTTTAGGAGGGTGTCATGGCAAAAACAAAAATTAAGCGCTGTGACCCAGCGGAACATTTGGAAGCCGAGAAGGACATGGCCGCGCACTTGGAACACAATGTCTAAGACTTTAGATGGATAGAAACCATTAGGGCAGTTTCCCTTCCTGCTTAGGATAGCATCAGCAGGTTATTGACACCCGCAAAAATATGAGACTAAGGTCTTAGCAGCGACGAGCCCGGCGCTGTCGAACCAACACGTTTGCAGGGAGGAATAGAGCATGATTCACATTCAGCTTAGGCGAGCGGGAATTGTGATGCTTTTTCTCAGCTTTTGTTTCCACGGTATCGATCAGGCGTGGTCCCAATCGGGCAACGAAATTATAGAAGGGGCTAAGGAGGAAGGAGAATTGGTGATCTATGGCAGCACGGACCTGAGACAGGCAAATATCATCGCGTCCAAGTTCCGTGAGAAGTATCCCTTCATCGATGTCAAATTGACCCGTTTGACTAGCAACAAGCTTTATCCCCGGGTCCAGGCTGAAGCGCGCGCGGGAAAGTTTCTGGCCGACATTCTACAGAATAACACCGTAGGCTTGTACTTTCTGAAAAAAGGCGGATTCCTGGAACACTACCCGTCGTCCGCGGAACGCTTTTACCCCGATCGATTCAAGGAACCTGGATACTGGACTATCACCAGCATGAACGTTCACGTTCTTGCCTACAACACCAATAAGGTTTCGCGTGACAAGCTGCCTAAAACTTATCAGAACCTCTTGGACCCCTTCTGGAAGGGCAAGCTGATGTTGAACCCCAGGGAACATTGGTTTGCTTGGATGCTTCAGGTCATGGGTAAGGAGCAAGGCTTGGCTTACATGCGCAAGCTCGCCGGGCAGAACCTCGCGGTACGTCATGAATCCACCTCGATGAGAGCGCAGCTCATCTCGGCGGGCGAGGCTGCAATGGACATTGACTCGAGCTACAGTACAGTCAACGCATTGATAAAAAAGGGCGCGCCTCTTGCTTGGTTCACGCTGGATCCTGTCTTCGTTGTTCCCACTGGACACGGTATCGCCATCAGGGCTCCGCACCCCAATGCGGCAAAGTTATTCATGGATTTCATGTTATCCCAGCACGGGCAGAGAGTGGTTCTCACGCTTGACCGCTACTCTATCCGCTCTGACCTCATGCAGGAGCAGTTGGCCATTAAGGATCTCAACCTTGTTCCTCCCGACCCCGCAATGGGTGAAGACATGGAATACTTTGCAAAACAAGCTGAAGAGATTTTTATAAAATAGGATTTGGGTCGTAATTGATGCTGCCTGATCCCGTCTTTATCTTTTTCCGCGCGTGTGGTTCGCCAGCGCACCGGTGCCACTTTCATTGTGGCGCGGCAAAACGGGCAAGCCACAGGCGAAACCTGTGATTTATCAAAGGAGGTCCATATGAGAGCTGACCTTTTGAGAGTCGCGGTCTGTTTTCTGATGTTAGGTTTGCTGGCTCGATCGACTGGGATTGCTGCGGAGTCAGCCAAGAAATTCATTTCTGAGGATAGCCGCGATCATATATTGAACAAGGCCAAGGAAGAGGGAAAGCTGCGCGTGTTGAGCGGCTTAGACTCTACCAAGCATGTGGTGGAAGCCTTTAGCAAAAAGTATCCTTTTATAGAGATTGAGGCAGAGCACATCACAGGCACGGAGGCCGCAGAACGATTCGTACTCGAGCTGAAAGCCGGGGCAGTCAAAGACTGGGACGTTCTGAGCGTGACGACGGATATGTACGGTGAATACCTTCCCTATCTCAAACCTTTTGATCTTGTAAGTATGGCAAAGAAAGAAGTCCTTCGCATTCCCGTCGGCATGATCGATCCAAAGAACAGGAATATTGTCGGAATGACCAGTTCGGTATCGATAGTCGCGTATAATAAGAGCCTCATCTCGGTAGATCAGGTGCCCGATCGATGGGAGGACTTTCTCAAACCAGAGTTCAAAGGTCGCAAGTTTGCTGTCGATCTTCGGCCGCATCCTTACACGGCGATGATCCCCGGAATGGGGTTAGAATGGGTCCTCAAGTATTGTCGAGAACTGGCAGCCCAGAAGCCGATCTGGCTCAGAGGCCAGAGCCGGGCTCTTACCGCCATGGCTGCCGGAGATCTGGCCCTTCACGCTGCGATCAATTATCACTCCACGGTGAGGGCCATGCACAAAGACCCGACCGGGAATTTGCAGTATAAGCTTATTGAACCGGTGCCGGTGCGAGTTTCAGAGCCGCAAGCGGTGTTCCGCGGAGCTGCTCATCCATATGCAGCGCTGCTTTGGTTGGAGTTTGTCGCTGGCCGGGAGGGTCAGCGGTTGATTGATGAGCATGAGCCTTTGAAGTCGTCCGTGTTTGGCTCTGGTTCGGTGGTAGAAAAGTTGGTCAGGGGGAAGAAGCTATCGATCTTCGACTGGGATACTTTTCATTTGAAGCCTAAGTGGACTGACTTAGTGGTGGAAGCCTTCGGCTTCCCTCAGGCTGAGAAAATTAGAAAGAGATAAACCGCTTCGGCACAAATAGCTAGTGCAGTGTCTCACGCTGTTGGTACTTTATCCGGAGTATACCACCACGAAGGACACGAAGATCACGAAGGAAGAGAAAAACATATTGAAATCCGGTCGCTTTTCCAATCCCGTTATGGGTTCTT
>JBOHVR010000292.1:0-6390 GCA_050735755.1 Binatia bacterium | reverse complement strand
GCGTTTTGCCTCGCGCTGGCTCTGATTTACAGCCGGGTCGATCCTCATGTTTTCGTTGATGAGCAAGTTCAAGACCCAAGGGTACAAGAACTGATGGGGCGGACACGGCACACCCCCGATGCGCCTGTCTTGACCGTCGTGTTAAAAGACGGAACCCGGTTCGAAGAGAAGTTGCAGCTTCCCGGTGATTTGAAGGGATGGGATGCAGTGCAGAAAAAGTTCAGAAGTTGTATCAGCGCGGTCCCTTCTGATGGGAAGGCTGATCAAATAATTGATCTCGTCAGCCGCCTTGACGCGCTCGCGTCAATCCGCGCGTTGACCGGAGCGCTTCCAACCAAGGCGGCTTGAGCTCAACAAAGTGACAGGAGGAATGAGATGGTAAAGAATCAATTGTTGCGCAACCTTTCAATCGGGCTGTTATTCGTTTTTTTTCTCTCGTCACCGGCTTTTGCCGATCCTGTCCTTTACGAGCGCGCGCGTAAAGAAGGACAGGTCCTTGTCTACTCCAGCTTTAACGCAGCCGAAATGGTGCAGCTTAAAGATGTTTTTGAGAAGCGATACCCCGGCGTGAAAGTCGAGCACCTGCGTCTAGCGGGCGCGAAGCTCATGCAAAGAATTTTAGCCGAACATCAGGCCGGACGAGATATCGCGGATACGGTCCTGCTTAAAGGCGAAACCATGTACGTATTGGGACAAAAGGGCCTATTAGCGAAATATGACCCGTTGGAGAAGGAGCCCGAGGTGCTCGATAAGATGTTCAAACATCCGGAGAAGTTATGGACAACGGTCTATTTAGGGGTCCACTCCATTGTGTATAACACTCGCACGGTTGCGCCGAAGGACATTCCGCGCCGCTATACGGACCTTCTGAAACCGCAGTGGAAAGACAACATAGGGATCAGCACGACTAAATACATCGTCACGTATGCCCTGATGGATCTCTATGGCAAAGAGAAGGGAATGGATTTCCTCAAGAAATTAGCGGCGCAGAACCCGCGCCCTCGAGCCGGTGGAACGCTGATCATCGAGTTGGTCGGCGCGGGAGAATTTCTCTTGGGGTTTTCCGTCAACGCCGATTCCGTGGAAAGCGTAAAAAAGAGAGGCGCGCCCGTGGATTGGGCCCGGCTCGATGAACCGTCGTATGGCGATATTCAGGCAACCGGGGTTTTAGCGAATGCCAGGCATCCGAATGCGGCGCGGCTGTTTGCATCTTTCTTAGTTTCCAAGGAAGGCCAAGCAAAACTGAGCGAACTCAATAACGTGGTGGTGCGCAAAGATGTCACCCCCAAGATCGCAGTCGATCGCTCGAAGCTTCGCGTGATCGATCCGGTCGAAGGCAACAGAATCAACTATTATATGGGTTTGATCAATGACCTTTTTGTCAAGGCTAACTGAACTCTCGATCTAGATTTGTCGAGCAAGGAGTAAACTATGCAGGAAGTAAGTTTTTTTTCCGCGGATTCTCACGTGAATGAACCGCCCGCGGCGTGGGAAAGAATTCCCAAGAACCTGCGCGCTCACGGGCCGCACTTTGTTAAGGACCCGCCGGGAAAGAAGGGTCTTTATATGGTGTTTGACGGCCACGAACCGGACCCGGTCGGAATGACTTTTACCGCCGGTAAAGAGCGCGGGAGCGGCGCCTTTCGCAAGGTCATTGAAACGTTTACTTGGGAAGACTGGCGCGGGCCATGGGATCCTAAAGCGCGCTTGAGCGACATGGACCTGGACGGGGTCAAAATAGAAACACTCTATCCGAGTATGGCGCGTAACTTTTACAGTCTGAAGGGAGAGGAAACGCCGCTGCAAAAAGCCGGGCTTCAGTCGTACAACGATTGGATTCGCGATTACTGCGCCGTAGCTCCCGACCGCCTGATCGGATTAGGTCTGCTATCGGCGCTCGATGTCGAGTGGTCCCTGCAGGAAATCGAGCGCTGCGCCAAGCTCGGGCTTAAAGGCGCGGTGCTTCCTTCGGGCTTGCCCGACGGGATGAGCTACGCCGACCCGGAGTTTGAGCGCTTGTGGGCGGCGGCGCAGGAGATGAATGTTCCCCTCCATTTTCATGTCAATATTCTGCAGGGCCGGGATCGAATGGCTGCGCGGCTCAAAGTCATTACACCCGTTCAGCAAGGCCGGAACGCCGTGAGGCGCGCAATACTGGAGCCCCTGTCGCTTCTCACCGATCTCGTGTTCGGCGGAGTGCTCGAGCGATTTCCCCGCTTGCGCTTTGTTCTGGCTGAATACGATTTGTCATGGGTGCATCCTTTTATAACCAAGATGGACGGCTCCCTGGTACGGGCGCGCTCGGAGTCGCCGGATTCGCCGACGGTTGCCGCGCTTCCCAGCGAATGCATACGGCGCCAGGTCTACATTACCTTCCAGGAAGACCGGATTGGGGTGCTGGGCGCGGAAGTCTTTAATATGGGCGACAATTACATGTGGGCAAGCGACTACCCGCATGGAGGCTCGACCTGGCCGCGCTCGAAAGAAATTGTCGAGAAACAGTTTACGGGAGTGCCGGAGGAGATCAAAGAGAAGCTCACTTGGAGCAATGCGGCGAAATTCTACGGGATCGCCTGAGGCAGTGCTCGCTCGGTCAGACATTCGTGAAAGGAGCGTTCTTTATGAAAACTACCGCTGGCGCTGCCCTGGCATTCGTCGGGGCCTTCCTTTTGGCTTTTTCGCCGGTAAGGCTCGCGGTCGCGGGATATGATGAGGCAAAAAAAGAAGGGCGAGCGGTTCTTTATACGTCTCTCAACCTCGAGGACGCCCAGCCCCTCGCCGACGCATTTTCTGAAAAGTATCCGGGCGTTAGAGTCGAGGTCAACCGGCAGGGCAGCTCGAGCTTGGTCACGAAGATACTGACGGAGCGGAGAGTAGGAAAGACCGACAACGCCGATCTGGTACTGACGGGAGCCGAGTCATTGGACTTGATGCTCATGCAAGTTCCCACGATCTTTCAAAAGTACGCCTCTCCCGAGCGACCGCCGGAAGAACGCGGTTTCTACAGCGCAGTGTACTTCACGATTCAAACGATTGCCTATAATAGCCGGATTATATCTGGAGCGGATATTCCCAAGCGTTACAGTGACCTGTTGCAGGAGCGCTGGAGAGGTAAGGCCGCAATCAACCTTAACAACTACGGCTGGATCTATTCAATGCTGGACTTCTTCGGAGAGGAAAGGGGAATGGACTTTCTCCGAAAATTCGCGGCCCTCGAACCTCGGCCCGGCCGAGGCACCACCTTAATGGTCCAACAGTGGCTGGGAGGAGGCGAGGTGCAGATCGCGCTGCCTTTGAACCATGACGGCATCGAAGGATTCAAAGACAAGGGGCTTCCCGTCGATTGGGCCCGGCTCGAGGATCCGCTTTACGCCGATATCCATACGATAGCCATACTCGGCATGTCGCGCCATCCGCACACGGCACGCCTGTTCGCCGATTTCGTTTTGTCCCGGGAAGGGCAGACAGTCCTGGCGAAAACAGAAAAATCCGTCGTGCGCGATGACATCTCGATCAAAGACGGGATTGACCGCAAGAAGATTCGCTTTCTGTCGGCGGAGGCGCGCGCCGACGCCGATCGCTATCAAAAAATAATGAACGAGTTATACAGTAAGTAGTCGAACCGCAGGTTAACCGCGGACCTTGAAAAAGAGGAGGAATGGCCATGGAACCGCATGCACGCGAAGCAAGCAGTGAGGCGCCCCGCACAATAGAAGAGCCGATACCCATCTACGATATGGATGCGCATGTTATAGAAACCGACGACGATATCCGGCCCTTGATGGAAGAGCCTTATCGCAATAAGCAGGGCCCGTTGCTGGGGATGGACGAATGGCACGTGCGGAGTCGCCGGCGACCGCGGGCTCCGGACGACCTGGAGAAGAGATTGGCGGTCATGCAGGAGGAAGGGATCGCTTATTCTCTGCTATTTCCCAGCCGGGCAATGGATGTCGGCACCCAGCGCGATAAGAAATTCGCGGCGGCATTTTGCCGGGCGTACAACGCTTATGCCGCGAGCGTTTGCCGGGAAGCATCGCAATTGAAGGCCGTTGCTCTGCTGCCCTTCCAGGACGTGCCTGCGGCTGTCGCCGAACTCGAGAGCGCCGCGACAAAACTTGGGCTTTTCGGCGTGGTCCTATCTTCCTTCGGTCTGAAAGAGCACATCGGCGCGCAAACCTATTGGCCGATCTATGAAGCCATGGAACATCTGAACGTTCCTCTGATGATTCATGCTTCGATCCAGGGGCCTGTCGGCGACCGGCGCGCTGAGACATTCATCCTGCAGCACACGGTTGGACGGCCGGTAGCGACCTTGTACGATTGTGCCGCTTTGATTTACGGCGGGGTGGTCGAGAAATTCCCCCGGCTCCGAGTGGCTTTCCTCGAAAATCGCGCTGCCTGGGTGCCCTACTGGATGGACTACATGGACGCAAAGTGGGAAAAGCGCCGCTCGGACGCTCCACTGCTCAAGGCGAAGCCCAGCGAGTATATGACTCGTGGGAACTTCTTTTATTCGGCCGAGCCCGACGAGAAGTCTCTGCCCTTTGTGCTCGATTGCATCGGAGAGGATCTCATTATCTTCGCGACCGACTACCCGCACAGCGGATCGGCATTCACCGCCGACCTGCTCGATCGGACCGATGTTTCCGAACAAGCCAAGAGGAAGATCCTCCACGACAACGGCAAAAGACTGTTTGGATGGGCTTAAACGTTTCCTTTCGAACGACACCACAAGAGGTCAATCATGGCTAATAATCTCGTTATCGACGCCGACGTTCATCTCGTACAGAAAACTGATGATTCAGATGTGCGACCCTACATGGGTACACCGTACAGTGATCAATCCGGCCCCCTGCTTCCGACCACAGGGTGGGATCCCTATGAATATGGCCGGGTCGCTGCTCATGAATGGACGATCGAACATTATGCGCGCGCAATGGATCAAGAGAAAATCGAACTATCCGTGCTCTTCCCCACTCGTGCCCTGCTCCTAAGCCAGATCGCCAAGAGCGGGTTGCCCACCGGCTACTCCGCGCGCGCGCGCGACGAAAATCTCGTCCTAGCCTACTGCCGGGGGTACAACGATTATGTGGCGAGCCTGTGCAAAACAAACTCGCGCTTGCGCGGGGTTGCAATCGCGCCATTGCAGGACGCCCCAGCTGCTGTCACTGAAATAAACCGCGCGATTGCGCAGCTCGGCCTGGCGGGAGTCGCCCTATCTTCTCTGGGGCTACCGGATCACATCGGCGCGCCTGCGTATTGGCCTATTTACCAAGAGCTCGAGCGGCTCAACGTGCCGTTGTTGATTCATAATTTGTCCTATCAAGGTCCGGGACACGATCTTCGTCCTGATACCTTCCTCCTTCAGGACACGATGGGCGGGTCTATGGAGACGTTTCACGCTTGTACCGCTTTGATGTACGGCGGAATCCCGGAAAAGTTTTCCCAACTCCGCATCGGCGTCTTCAACATTGGAATTGGCTGGATTCCTTTCCTGATGGAACGTATGGATAAAGATTTCGCGGGACGACATCCCGAAGAGGCCCCATTTCTCGGCAATCAACCGAGCCAACACATCACGGGCGGCAATTGGTACTTCACAACGACTTACAACGAACGCTCTTTGCCCTACGTGTTGGAAACCATCGGCGAGAATCAGATTATCTTTGGATCCGGGTACCCCGAAGCGGACAGCCTTTTTCCGCGCGCAGTTGCCGCCGTGCGCGAGCGTAAAGACATTTCGGAAGAGGCAAAAACAAAAATCCTCTGTGACAATGCCAGACGTTTGTTTGGCTGGAACTAGTCAATTTTTTGTAAGTTGGTTGAAAACTTGAAGTGCCTGTTTCGTTATTCCCGCGGCACCGGAAATCCAGATTTGGCAGAATAACTCGTCATTCCGGCCAAGCCGCTACGGGGTAAATCTGTAGAGAATGACACCCAACGTGAAAGCGCCTGAACTGTCACGCAAGCTCGCCGAGTTCTCGCATAGCCTGGCGAGCCCTGCCATACCTGCTGAGGTCATCGCCAACGCGAAGCTTGCAATCCTCGATTGCCTCGGAGTCTCTGTGTTGGCCGTCTCGCATGAATTAGGCGAGATCATCGTGCGACTGGCACATAAGGAGAAGTGGGAAGGACACTGTACGATCTGGGGTTCCGCCGCCTGTGCTGGGCCGCGTGATGCCGCCTTCGCTAACGCATCTCTCGCGCATGCTTTAGATTATGATGACGGAGGTCACGTTACGACCTATATCCTAGCGGCGTCTCTCGCGTTAGGAGAACATCGTGCGGTTGCCGGCAAGACCTTGCTGGAAGCTTTCGTCGCTGGCCGGGAGGCGCGCATGAGCTTAAATGCCGTCTTTTCGCGGCGCTTCGAAGGGATGGGTCCAGGAG
>JBOHVR010000291.1:0-12897 GCA_050735755.1 Binatia bacterium | reverse complement strand
CGCCATCTCCGGAACGGTTTCGAGGACCTCCTGCAAAAGCTCCTCCGTCGTCACGCCTTCCGCCTCTCCGGCGAGATTGAGAATGATGCGATGCCGCAAGCCGGGAAGCGCCATCACGCGGATGTCCTCGCACGTTACATTCGGCCTACCCGCGAGAAGAGCACGCGCTTTCGCCGCCAGGATCACGCTCTGCAGGCCACGCGGGCTCGTGCCGTACTGGACAAATTTCTGCGCGCGCGTAGCGCCGCCGTCGCTCTGGGGATGGGTGGCCAGGATTAGGCGAATCGCATAATCCTTCGTCGTCTCGGCGATCGGAACCTCGCGTACGGCTTCTCTCATTTTGCGGACCCCGTCGCCGTCGAAGACCTTGCGCAATTCAGGCGGCGGCGCTGAAGTGGTGAGATCAACGATTCGGCTCAGCTCCTCGCGATTGGGATAATGCATGAGGAGTTTGAAAAAAAAGCGGTCGATCTGCGCCTCCGGCAAAGGGTAAGTTCCCTCCATCTCGATGGGGTTTTGCGTCGCCAGAACCATAAAGGGATTGCCCAGCGAGTGCACTTTGCCGCCCACGGTGACGCTCTGCTCCTGCATGGCTTCGAGCAGGGCGGACTGCGTCTTGGGCGTGGCGCGGTTGATCTCATCCGCTAACACGATGTGGGCGAAAATCGGACCGCGCTGGAAATCCAAGAATTTCTTGCCTGAAGGATCGTCCACGAGCACATTAGTGCCGGTGATGTCGGCGGGCATGAGGTCGGGCGTGAATTGAATGCGCGAGAACGTTAAGTTAAGGATATCGCCCAGAGTCCGGACGATCAGAGTTTTGCCCAAGCCGGGAACGCCCTCGAGCAGGCAGTGGCCGCCGCAAATCAAAGCGATAAAAACCTGCTCCACCAACTCCTCGTGACCCACCACGACTTTGCGGATCTCCGCTTTCACCGCCTCAAAATCCTGGCGGAATTCTCTGTTTCTCTCACGAACGGCTGCAGCGCTCTCCATAAATCCTTTCTGAGCTCCTCTTTCTAACCGAATGTTGCCTTCGCGAAATCTTTCACAGCTTTCTGAGATGACATTCTCTGCGCAAATTCTTTCCCTTTCCCTTGAAGGGGGGGTCAAGGGTGAGGGTGTGCTATGAGCCTTTCCCGCCGAGGGAAAGAAAATATTTCTTGATCGTGTCTTTCAGACCGTCCGGGATCTCTTCGCTGGCCAAATCGCGTTCCACTTGGCGTTGATAACCGGCCGGGACGTTCTCGATTGTTTCCTTGCTGGCTCCAACGCGGTTCTCGCTCCGAACTTTGATTCGAGTTCGTTCCCCTTCGCCGAGCGCGCCCTTAACCTGGCTGGGACCGCCGCGCGTAGCGGTTGCCACCTTATCAAGCCCCGCGCTCTTTTCCCCGGGTTGGTCCCCCGGAAGTTTACCCAGCGCTGATTTTTTCTCAGTCCCGCCGCCACTTTCTCTTCGGCCATCCAGATCATCGCGCGCCAGCTGCTGCGCGCCGTCACCTTGCCCAGATCCCAGAATCGACGCAAGGAATTCCTGCATTTCTTCCTGAGTGAGGCGCTCCATCTGCGCTTGGAGCATGGCTTCCAACCGTTCCAGCAAACTCTGCAATGCGGCAGAATCCAACTCGTCTCCACCGGGCGCCGTCTTTCCGGCAAGGCTTTTCTGCAGGGCCTGTTCGAGGCGCGGAAGCTGGCCGAGCTTTTCCCGAACTTGCGTGTCGAATAGTTTCTTATCACCCGCTTGGGAGAGCGCCAGCTCGCGCTTGAGCTCCGCAATCTCGGCGCCAAGGTCCTCCAGGGCCGACCGCGAGACTGGGAACAGCGAGCTTTCTACCTCGCCATGCTCGTTCATCCCCTGCAGCCGGTTCATCGCGTGCCCGAGCTCATCCCTAAAAGTTTCCTCACTGATTTCGTTCTGCAATACCTTTTCGGCGATTTCCCGCAGGGCTCGCGCCAGCTCCAGACTTTGTGAAAGATTTTGCAGCTCGGCCTTTTCCTCTAAGGGCTGCAAGAAGTCCTTCAGCGCGCGCGCAACCGGAACTACCGGCGGCACACTAGCCTGCGGCGCGAAGCCGCCACCGCCAGTGAAAAGCGCCCCCAGGATCCAAACGACAAGCAGCGCCAGCGCAGCGCCTCCATGCCACGAAAAGTTTCTTTTGAAAGTGACTCGGGGATCGAATGTTGCCAACCGCTCCGCGGCTTCTTCCAAGACCAGCTGCTCCGCCGCTTTCTTTTGCTCACGCTCCAGTATATCCCAGGCCGTGAGCGCCCGATCCTCCATCTTCAAGCTTCGGTCGAGAAGGAAGATGCTTCTTAGCGATTGCCTTTTGCTCCACGGGCGCAACAGCAGGGCTGCGGCGCCACCGAGTAGAAACAAGCCTAACGGAACAAAAAGGAGGCCAAACCCGTCTCCCCATAGCCGCCGCGCCAAAAGGACAGGCAAAGAAACAACCAGTGACCAGAACAACACGGCAATAAGGATGCTCTCTCTGCGTTTGCTCTTTTCCCAGTCGAGCAGCGCCGCAAACCGATCACGCAGCAGGAGTTCACAATCGTTCACGAGACCGCCTTTCGCCTTAGCAACCACCCGTTCAATCCAACGCCCGAGGCCAACAGCAGAAAGTGAAAGAGCACGTGAATCGTCCGTGGCGCGGGACGCGCACCGAAAATGGAAACGGGGCTTCCCAGATCGGTTCCACTTAGATACGAAAGCAGGAAGGCCACCGAGTTCAGCGGTAGGTAAAGGAGCGCCGTGAGGAGAAACAAGCAAGCTAAGAGAAAGCGCACGGCAATGTGCCGGGTTTCCACCCTCAGTTCCCACAGGTTCAGCGCGACCAAGCCCCAAACACCATAGACCATGAAATAGCCAAAAATAACCACCACGGCGACCCCCAGCAGCTCCAGGTCAGCGCGCGCAATCGCCGCTGCCCAGCTCAGAAGCGGCAGGGAAAGAAGAATAAAGAGGCCTCCATAAAGCCCGAGAAGCGCGAGCTGCGCGCCGAGCAAGCTGTGTTGCGCAAGCCTTTCCTGCTCCAGCCAGCGCTTCAGCGCCACGAAGCGCCACGGCACATACTCCTGATTCACCAGCCTCAACGTAAAGTAGACCCCCGAGACCAGAACGACAACACAAGAAACTTTGAACAGTTGCGCGGCACCCATCCACCCTCCGGGGTCCAGGGATGGCAGAAATAACGTAAGCGCCTGGACCGCGGCAAGAAAGATCAAGAAATAGAAATAAGCGACCCACCCTTTCCCCTCGACCAGATAGATCTGCGTGGCTTCCTGTAAGACCGGATTAGAGAACACGCTCATAGCTCGTCCTCTTGCGGCAGCGGGAAGCTGGCGCGAAAAAGCGTGTAGTTCAGCGACGAAATTCTGGCATCGGCGACGCGAGCGCGACCTGGAGCGTCTTGCATCCAACCCAAAAAGACCGCGCCGCCATCCCCATCCCGCGCGCGAACCTGATCATTAAAGAAAGCATGGCGGAACAAAAGCTCACGCAGCGGATCCGAGAACGAGATGTCTCCTTGTGTTTTTTTGACGATCCCTTCCCGGTCGCTGCGCGGGAATTCTCGGACCAGATTTGAACGAGCGGGGATATCGCCGAGAAAAAGGGCCTTTCCCGCAACGATAAACCAACATTCCGTTAACACTCGCCCGCTCTGATTCGCTATTGTCAATTGCACCGTGTCGTTGCGCGTCTCGACCCGCACCTGCAAGGCAAGCGGTATCACCCAACGAACTCTCAAGAGTCTATAGCTCCACTCTCCCACCTGCAAATCCAGATCACCGGAAGCACCATCGCCCCAAACAGCCACAGGATGGCCTTCATTCTTCTTGCCCTGCAGCGAAAGCATCTCTAGGTGGCTCCACCCTCTCTCGAGCTGGAGGTGATAGGAGCGCTGCCGGGTCGAAAAGAGCGCGATGTTCGATTGCGCCTCAACATGCCCGTTCGCCAATTCCTCCAGCACGGTCGCGGAAAAAAGAACGCCGTCCAGCGGTTTACCCCCCCGGTCGAAATGAACATAGCCCGCCAAGGAGAAGAGCGCAGATAAAGAGAACCCAAACCCCAGAAGAACCCCACGGCTTAACCCACGATTGTGGCTATAGCTGGCCAGCAGCCCAAGCGCCGCGGCGTAAGCCAAAAGCCAAAGAAGAAAAGTAACTGCGGGAGCATAGTAGGGAAGAAACGATGGGCTGGAAAGAATCCGAGAAAAGAGCAAGTCATCCCAAGTAGCCGCCCAAGTGAGGCGAAACTCGGCCGGAGATCCCAGAACATCGGCAAAAAGCCGCGCCAGTCCGGCCCAGCGCAACAGTGGCGGCCGGCCGACGTCCAGCGCTAAGAACACGACCTTTCCTCTTCCGTGGGAAGCCTCCACAAGAATCGGATGGCCTTGTTCCTCAACCAACGCCTTGCCTTTGAGGACGGTGACATCATGAGCCCACAGCTCGCGCGCGGAAATCGGCGTGGCGTAGGCTTTCTCCAGGCTGGGCAGTCCCGAAAACTTCCTCAAGCCGGTCACGCGAACCGGCAGAAGCCGCGCCCAATTGGCGTCCTGAAAGACGGCGTCATTCACGCCCCCGATCGCCACGATTCTCCCGCCCCACAGGAGCCACGTTTCAAGGGAAAACACTTGTCCGCGCGACATCTCGCGCAAAGGCTGCTCATAAAACAGCGCGGCCCAAACTCCAAGATACGCGCGCGGATCAGACGGCAAATCGGCAATCTGCACGGTCGCTAGCGGGTTCATTAAACCGGCGGGCAGCGGAACCGAAACCGGCGCATGGCTTCCGCTAACCAGGAGCAAAAGCGGTCTGGTGGAGAAATGCGGCCGCAGGTCAATTTCCTGGGTGGCTTTGTGCCCGGGGCTCGCGAAACTGACCTGCAGCGGGCGACTGAGAAAATCGGGATCGACCGTGAAGGTTACCGGCTTGCGCGCTTGCGCCGCCAGGAAAACTTGCTTGCGATAATAGACCGGGTAGGAATCAATGCCTTTCGGCCCGCCTCGTTTCCAAACCTGTACCTCCAGCCTGCCCTCCGCTGTGGGCCCGTTATTGATCAGGGTGATCTGCACCGGAAAAGGATGGCCGAGCTGAAAGCGCCCGTTGAAACCGATTTCACTTTCGATACTGACGGGAGAGATTGCGGCCCAGGCAGGATAGCCGCAAGAGAAGCACAACCAGAAGATATAAAGGGCAGGCTTTCTGAACCAAGACAACATAGTCTTTGGCCGCCGCGCCTGACCCAGAAAGGAGAAGAGGGGGGAAGTCGGCTTACTCTTTGAATTCTACCCGGAGAATTTCGAAGGACCGGACTCCAGTAGGAGTACGCGCCTCGGCTTCATCTCCCTCGCACTTACCAATCAAAGCCCGGGCAATTGGAGAGCTGATCGATATCTTTCCGTTCTTGGGCTCGGCCTCGTGATCTCCCACGATTTTATAAATCAACTCCTCGCCGGTGTTTTGGTCCGACAAACTAACGGTAGCGCCGAAAACAACCTTATCCCCGGAAAGCGCGCCGACATCGATAACCTGGGACCGTGCCAGTTTGTCTTCGATTTCCCTGATCTGAACATCCAAAAGGGATTGCCGCTCCTTGGCGGCATGAAACTCCGCGTTCTCGGACAAATCTCCGTGACCGCGCGCCTCTTCGATTTCCCGAACGTTCTTTGGCCGTTCCACCGTCTTCAACCGCTTTAGCTCCTCAACGAGGCGTTGGTAGCCTTGATTGGTCATCGGAACGCGTGCGGCGACATCTGCCATGAGCCACTCCTGAGACAATAAATAAAAACCCCTCGCGAAGAAATCACGAGAGGTTTAGAAATCCAAACCCCCAATTGAAAATTAGAGTGACAAGATCACTGCCCCATCATGCTACGTGATCCGGGCGGAGATTTCAACTACCCCTGCGCAGGTTCTGCGGCCGCGCCACGATATTCTTTGGCGGCTTTTCCAGGGGCGAAAACATGACATGCGGCGCCGTGGTTGTCGGCGTTGAACTCGAGCGTGGGCACGACCTCGGGGCAAATTTTCTCCCGGTACCGGCAGCGCGGGTGGAAACTGCAACCGGCGGGCGGACGGACCGGGCTGGGCACGTCGCCTTCGAGAATGATGCGCTCTTTCTTGCGGGCAGGATCAGGAATCGGCACGGCGGAGAGCAGCGCACGCGTATACGGATGCTTGGCGTCTCGATAAATGGTTTCGCTGCGCGCGATCTCGACAATCTTGCCGAGATACATGATCGCCACACGGTGGCTGATGTGCTCCACAACGCGGAGATCGTGCGAGATGAAAAGATATGTGAGATGCATCTTCTCCTGCAGCTCCTGCAGCAGGTTAATAATCTGCGCCTGGATCGAAACATCGAGGGACGAGACCGGCTCGTCGGCAACGATGAATTTAGGGTTCACGGCCAGCGCGCGCGCGATCCCGATTCTCTGCCGCTGCCCGCCGCTGAATTCGTGCGGGTAGCGGTCGTAGTGCTCTGGTTTGAGACCCACTTGACTCAGCAACTCCATGGTTCGTTCGCGCTTCTTATTGCCGCGAGCGAGCTTGTGGATTTCCAACCCTTCGCCGACGATATTGCCCACGCGCATGCGCGGATTCAAAGAGGCATAAGGGTCTTGAAAAATAATTTGCATTTGGCGGCGCATCTCGCGCATCTCGCGTTGCGACAAGCTCAGCAGATCGACCCCCTGGAACAGCACCTTCCCCTCCGTCGGCTCAACTAGCCGTAAAAGCGTCCTGCCAAAGGTGCTTTTTCCACAGCCTGATTCGCCCACCAAACCGAGAGTTTCGCCTTCCTCTATGGTCAGGCTGACGCCATCCACTGCCTTTACCTCACCTTTGCGGCGCGTAAAAAGCCCGCTTCCGACAGGGAAGTATTTGCGTAAATTGCGTACTTCGAGCAAGCTCATGATAGTGTTTGTTTTGAGGATAGCGGATCGAGGATAGAGGATCGCGATCTTGGGCCCTCGATCTGCGCTTTGCGCTCAGCGCTTAGGGCTATGCAAAATAGCACGCCACCCAATGGTCCTTTTCCTTCTCCACCAGCATCGGATCGGCCTCCGCGCAAATGCCTCCAGCCTTAAAGCAGCGATCGCGGAAGCGACAACCGCTGGGTAGCTCCAGTGGACTGGGCACAACCCCGGGGATCGCGTCCAGTCGCTTTTTTTTGCTTCCCATCCCGGGCAGCGATTTGAGCAACCCCAAAGTATAGGGATGGAGCGGATGCTCGAAGATCGCCCTGGTCTTGGCTCGCTCGACGATCCTACCGGCATACATGATCGCCACCTCGTCGGCCTGCTCAGCCACGACTCCGAGGTCATGGGTGATGAGAAGGAGTGCCATACCGCCAAGCTTCTGCTGGAGCTCTTTCATAAGATCCAAAATCTGCGCCTGGATCGTGACGTCCAAGGCCGTCGTAGGTTCATCAGCAATCAGCAGGCTCGGATTACAGGACAGAGCCATGGCAATCATGACTCTCTGCCGCATGCCGCCGCTTAACTGGTGGGGATAGTCATCGACTCTCGTGTCCGGATCTGCGATTTTCACCAGGCGCAGCATCTCAATGGTTTTTTCACGGGTCTGTCCTTTTCCCAGGCCCTGGTGCAACTTGATGGCTTCGCCGATCTGATTACCGATTGTGAAGACCGGATTCAAAGACGTCATGGGTTCCTGGAAGATCATGGAAATCTCATTGCCCCGGATCTTGCGCATCTCCGCGGCGCTGAGTTTCAAAAGATCTCGACCCCGGTAGAGAATCTCTCCGCCGACGATTTTTCCCGGCGGCGATGCCACCAAGCGCATGATCGAGAGCGAGGTCACGCTCTTCCCGCATCCCGACTCTCCCACCAACCCCAGTGTCTTGCCCTCTTCAATCGTAAAGCTCACGCCATCGACGGCGCGCACCTCCCCCTCGGAAGTTAGAAAAGAGGTACGCAAATCCTTGACTTGTAGAAGCTCGCCCACAATGGCTAGATCCCTAATACGCCCTTACCCGCGCCGCGGGTGGAACAGGCGAACGTTTGACTTATGTCTTTTTTTTGCGCTATGCAAGACCGCGCTCAGTCGTGCGCAACCGCAGCGATGAGACGCTCGCGGACGGCCTCCTAGGGCGAGCCTCTTAGCCTTGGATCCAGCGCCTCGCGCAGACCTTCACCCACGAGATAGTAGCTTAACACCGTCAAGAAAATTGCCGCGCCTGGAAAAACTGCCAGCCACCACGCAAACGTGCTGCTGCTCGCCTCATTGAGGATGGAGCCCCAGGTTACCGTATCGGCCGGAACACCGATGCCTAAAAAGCTCAGGCTGGATTCGACCAAGATAGCGGAAGCGATGCCAAGCACAACTGAAACAAGGACCGGCGCTAGCGCGTTAGGAAAGATATGACGAAACATGATTTTTGGGGATGAGACGCCGAGGGCGAGGGCAGCGGTCACATAGTCAAGGTTTCTTATCTTCAGAAACTCATTTCGCGTGAAACGGGCGATGCCAACCCAGCCGGTTAGGCCAATGATTGACATGGTTAGAAAGATACTCGGGGGCAAGACGGCCGCAATCGTAATCAAAAGAAAAAACGTCGGCACGGATAACATTATTTCAAAAAGCCGGGACACAACTAGATCCACCCAGGAGCCGAAGAAACCCGCCAGTGCGCCGAGGACTACTCCTATGACGACAGCGATTCCAACGGCGACAAATCCGACGGAGAGCGATATGCGGGACCCGTGGATGATGCCAGCCATGACATCCCGACCCAACTTGTCCGTGCCCAGCCAATGCAGCCTCGAAGGGCTCTCAAGTGGCGACAACAGGTCAATGTTGCTGGGACGATAGGGAACAGGTGGAAAGATGGCTGTTTTGCTTTCCAGCTTTTTAAAATCAACATTGAGCAGCTCCGCTGGCCACTGAGCGAGGCCCGTCCTTACGAGGTAGCTGCGAAAAATCGGGAAATAACTCTGATCACGATAATTCATGTAATAAGGCATATCATTGGCCAGGAAGTCCGCAAACACAGCCATCAGAACAAGAAAGCAAACCACATAAAACCCTAATAGGGAGAGCCGATTCCGTTTGAATTGCTTCCAAACATAGGCCCGAAGGCTTTCACTCTCGCCGGGTCTCTCGACCAAGTCGCGCTGGGCGGCGAATATGGCCTCATGGCTGTCAGACTGCTGCATGCTCATCTTCCCCTGCGACCAAAGGCGATTCTCGGATCGACCACGGATAGCAGGATGTCGGAAATTAGGATGCCCATAAGAGTAAGTAACGCGCTCACAGTGAAAAGCGCCATGACAGTAGGATAATCGCGAGCCAGCACCGACTCATAACCGAGCTGTCCTAACCCGGGGATCGAGAATACTGTTTCAATGATAATGCTTCCTCCAACCAAACCCGGAAGGATCGAAGCCAAGATCGTCACCATGGGAATGAGCGAGTTACGCAGCGCATGTTTGAAGATCACAACGCGTTCCGCTAGCCCTTTGGCTCGCGCCACACGGATGAAATCCTGCCCAAAGACTTCCAACATGCTTGCTCGCATGTAGCGGGATAGCCCCGCAAAGCCATCGTAAGAGAGGAGCACGACCGGGAGAAACAAATGCCACGCCTGATCTCGGATCCTTTCGCCCCAAGGCCAATGCGCAGAGTAATCGAGGGAGCTCAAGCCGCCCGGTGGGAAGAGATACAGAAAATCTCCGCCGCAAAGAAATACCAGCGCCATCGTCGCAGCCCACACCAGCGGAACCGCGAATAGAACAAAGGCTCCAAGCGTAGCGGTCTGATCGCTCAATGAGTTTGGATGCGTCGCCGAGTAAATCCCCAGGGGAATAGCGATCGCGTAAACCAGCAGTATAGAAAAAACATTCAGTTTAATCGTGACCGGAAGCCTTTCGGAAATTTTGCTCCAAACCGGTTGGTTATCTTTGAAAGAGTCTCCGAAGTCGAGCGTAAAGAGGTTTTTCATCCATAGGCCATATTGCACGTACAGGGGTCGATCGAGACCGTATTGAGCGCGCCATTGGGCCAGCGCTTGATCCACCGTGCCGCGCTTTTCCAGTGAAATGCCCGCGCCGGCTGCGCCCCTCAGACCGCCCGCGGCCCGAAGTTCCGCGGGATCGCCGGGCGCAAGGCGCATGATCAAAAATCCGACGAGAGTAATCCCAATAAACGTGGGCACCAGCAGCACAAGACGCTGCAACAGATAGGAGCTCATGGTTGTCGGCTAGTTAGCGGTAGCTCTGCTTCTGTATTTCTGGGCCGAAACCGGGACCCACCAGTCGCTAGGCCGCAGGCCCCCGGGGAAGACCTCCACCCCTCTAAACCGCCGGTGTATGGCGGAAACTCGCTTACTTATGAAAAGAAAAGTATACGGCTGCTCATCGCTCAAAATGCGCTGAAATTTGCGGTAAAGTTCAATTCGCTTCTTGGGGTCGAATTCCTGCCGATAGTCCTCGAGGATTTTATCCACGCGCGCATTCTTGTAGCTGATAGCGTTTGACCCCTTATTGGCTGCCTGAGAGGAATGCCACACCTGGTAAGCGTCGGGCTCGTTCACCGGCATTTGCCATCCGAGTATGACGGCATCGAATTTGTGGTTCTTTACGTCATCCAGAAAGATCGTCCAGTCCAGCTCGCGCACGCTCGCATCGATGCCGTGTTTTCTTAGTTCGTCTTGAATAATGAGCGCCACGCTTTTGCGGACGAAGTTGCCTGAATTGAATTTGATTTCAAAGCGAAGGGATACCGTCCGACCGCCGATCATCTTGTCGAGAATGCCGTCCCCATCTGCGTCACTCCACCCGGCCTCCTTTAGAAGCTTCAAACCCTGGCTCGGATCATAGGGGTAACTGGGCAACGTCTTGTCGTACTCCGGGCGGAAGAAGTAGATCGGTCCGTCGACGACTTCGCCCAGACCAAACAGGATCGTCTTTACGATCTGCTTCCTATTGGTGAAATAGGTCATCGCTTTTCTGACTTGCTTGTCCTCAAAGATTGGGTGCGCATTGTTCCAGCCGATGTAACTATAAGTCGGAGAGAAATATTCGAGCTTCTGAAACTCTCTTTTGAATCTCTCACTGCTCGTCCCCCGCACGTGCTGAACCGGCTGCAAACTCTCTATGAAGTCTAAACTTCCGCTCTTGAGTCTGATCAACGCTGCGTCAGGATTGTTGATGATGCGGAATTTTAAGACGTCGAGATACGCCTGATCGATCCCCGGCTTTCCATTGCCCCAATAACGGGGGTCGCGCACCAGCTCGATCTCCTGCCCTGTTTTCCAGCGTTTGAATTTATAGGGCCCGCTGCCCATAGGGTTTCGACTGTAATTTTTGTTGAAATTTTCGGCAAAACGCTTCACGTGATCGGGCAGTTGCGCGGGATCTTTAGTAAAGTCGCGCACGCTTACAGTCCTGAGTAGATCTTTAGGATCATAATAATGGCGCGGCAGCAACGTGATCCCCCCAAGCACGCTCTCATTCAAAAAATATGGCTCTTTTGTTATGAACCGAATCGTAAAAGGATCGATCAATTCGGCATCGACAAGCGAGTTATAGTAGACACGAAGAAAGGGGGCATTCACGAGCGGGCACTTAATGGCTTTGACACTGAAGAGAACATCCTCACCGGTAAGCGGTCGCCCGTCCTGAAATCGAGCATCTCGCCGGATTTTAAATGTATAGGTACGCTTATCTGCGGAAACGGTGGGTCGCGCTTCGGCGATGTAGGGCTTAAGCCCCAGAGTCCTGGGGTCGCGTGTGAGGAGACTTTCAAAAATATACGCAAGAACTTCGCTGGAGGCCGCATCGTTACTTGTGAGGGGGTTGAGTTGCTCAGGGTCGCTAAGACTATGCATGACCAACCAATCGCCGGTAACTGGTTTTTCAGGCGCCTGAGCGGGTATGGAGCGGGCCGTGACAGGCAAGACCATAAGAACAGCCAGCGCTAAGACGCGCCTAGCAATCATGAATCTCCTCCTCGTCTAACGGCCCAAAGACTCGATCGGGATCTCTTTAGCGTTGGCAGGCTTTTCCTGGCTGAACAGGTTAGCGGCAAGCTCGACGTTAATCTCCGGTTCTCGATAACGAATCTCAAGGCGCGTCTCGTCCGCGCGGGCCTCAAAGGATATCCGTAGCGGGAAAGGGCCAGCAGGCGATGAAAAGAAGTCGGCGAAAAGAGCGCTCAGCTGGCTTGTTCCCGTCGCCGTGGCACGCTCCCACATAATCGGGACTCCCAAAGTGGAATCGAAAGTGATGGTTTCCTTCCCGCCCGCGTCCAGTTTTCGCGTCATCGAGTTGCCGCTGATTTCCCAGCCCGCGTCTGAGTCCACCGGAGGCAATCCCATGAGAAGAGCCGTGATCTCGCTCAATTCCAGAGGAATCCGAGTGTAGCGCAAAAGATTGCTCTTGGTGGTTTTTCCGCGGACGAACAACCCCTCTCGCGGATGCAAGCCCCTGATCTCCGATACATTGGCCGTCACAACGGCCAATGCGCCGAGAGAAGAAAGGGTTTCGAGCCGCAGCCGGCTCGGCCGTTCGACGAGAATCACCTCGTCAAAGCTGCCTCGTCCGTCGGACCCCTTGTAAGAAACTGAAGCTAGCGAGCGCAGAGAACGGAACTCGCGCAACCGACGCGCAAGGCTCTGCTTGAGCTCGTCCGGTTCCAATAATCGCTCTTGCGACGGCTGCTTGGGTTCGATCAAGGGAGTGCAGCTGATCACTCCAAAAAACGCTGCGAAGGCGACGAGTGTGGCTGTGCAGAGAAATGCGGCAGGCCTCAGCTCCCGCAAGCGAGGAATCAAATCCTTTTCTCCAGAAGACGAATCTTTTGTTCGATCCTCTTGAGCTGCTCCTCTTCCTTGGAGCGCTTGAGAGACTCGCGGTAGCGCAGCAGGGCCTG
>JBOHVR010000290.1:0-3829 GCA_050735755.1 Binatia bacterium | reverse complement strand
GGTCGGAGCGTCCAGCTTGACCGGCAAGCCCTTGGTATTCATGATGTCCGGATGCAGGATCGGCGCGGCAGGCTCCATGGCTTTGATCGGATCGAGAACCGGCTCCAATTCTTCATATTCAACGTCGATCTGACCCACTGCCTGCTCCGCGGCAGCCTCGGTTTCCGCTGCAACAGCCACGACCTTCTCGCCGATAAACCGCACCACGTCTTCAGCCAGAATCGGCATGTCGTAAACCCGTCTGCCGATCCTCAGCCCTTCCACGTCTTTGCCCGTAACGACGGTCTTGACTCCGGGGACGCGGAGCGCCCGGCTGACATCGATACTCTTGATCCGTCCGTAAGGAATCGGACTTCTCAACACTTTGCCCCAGAGCATCCCCGGAAGGGTCGTATCAACTGCGTAGATCGCATGTCCCGTAACTTTTTGCTCTCCCTCCACCCTCGGCGTAGAATTGCCAACCACCTTTTTGTTCGCCATTAGAGGTACCTCGGTTTTCTTTGTTAAGATGGCAAGATAGCTTCTCGAGTTACCCGCGTCAATTCCTCAACGGCTAAAGAGGTCCATCCTATTGCCTATTTAACCTGTCCGCATAAACTGGAACCGACGACGCGAGGCATCGTATGGGAGTGATCGAGACAGTCCAGCAGGTATCGGACACGATTTGGGAAATCCCGCGGTCCGCTAAGCCCGGGATGCGGGTTCCGGCCCGGATCTATGCAAGCGAAAAACTCGTCCGGGAGATGGACGAGGCCGTCTACGATCAGGTGACGAACGTCGCAACCCTCCCAGGAATCACGGAATACGCCCTTTGCATGCCTGACGGTCATTTCGGTTACGGTTTTCCTATCGGCGGCGTTGCGGCGATGGACGTCGATCAAGGCGGCGTGATCTCTCCCGGCGGAATTGGTTTTGACATCAACTGCGGCATGCGTCTGCTGCTCACGAACCTTACCGAAGATGAGGTGCTCCCCCACTTAAGAACGTTGGTGGATCAGCTCTTCGTCCGGGTTCCCGCCGGCGTCGGCAGCACCGGTTTTCTAAGGATCTCCAAACAAGAATTTCGCCGGGTGGCGGAGGAAGGCGCCCGCTGGTGCGTCAAGAACGGGTACGGCTGGAGCGAAGACCTGGAATTCACCGAAGAATCGGGCTGCATCCCGGGCGCCGACGCGGGAAAAATAAGCGATAAGGCAGTTGATCGGGGCTTCAATCAGATCGGCACGCTAGGCTCCGGCAACCATTATCTGGAAATACAGGTGGCCCGACCCGAAAATATTTTTGATAACAACCTCGCGCGGCTTTTCGGGATTCAGATTCCGAACCAGGTCGTTGTCATGTTCCACTGCGGGAGCCGCGGTTTTGGTCACCAAGTCGCGACCGATTACTTGCAGATCTTTCTTAAAGTCATGCAGGGCAAGTACGGAATCAAGATCCTTGACCGGGAGTTGGCATGCGCGCCCTTCCATTCTCCCGAAGGAAAGGACTATTTCGCCGCCATGAAGTGCGGCATCAATATGTCCTATGCCAACCGCCAGGTTATTCTTCATCGTATCCGCGAGGTTTTTGCCGGAGAGTTCGGGCGGTCCGCCGAAGACCTCGGGATGCGCATGGTCTACGATGTCGCTCACAATACGGCCAAACTGGAACGACACACCGTTCGCGGCCAGTCAAGGAACTTGTTGGTTCACCGCAAAGGGGCGACGCGTGCATTCGGCCCGGGAATGGAGGCGATCCCGGAACCCTATAAACACGCCGGCCAGCCCGTGATTATCGGCGGCAGTATGGAAAGCGGCTCGTATTTGCTCGTGGGCACGGAAGACGGCGCGCAGACTTTTTTTACAACCGCCCATGGCAGTGGCCGCACAATGAGCCGTACCAAGGCGCGGCGTCAATGGCGCGGCGAGAAGCTCCAGCGCGAGATGGGAGAAAGAGGCATCTACGTCCGCACGACTTCCTGGGGAGGCTTGGCCGAAGAGGCGGGCGGCGCCTACAAAAATATCGACGACGTGGTCGCGGCTACCGAGAAGGCCGGCATCAGCAAGCGTGTTGTCCGCTTCACGCCGATCGGAAATATAAAAGGATAGCCAGCGTTCAAAGCGTTCAAGAGGTTCAATTATTCAAGCCGCGTTGAACGACTTGAACGGCTCGAACATTTGAACTTTATTTATGTCTTCTCCCCGTGTGCCCTTGACCCTGATTACTGGTTTTTTGGGCAGCGGCAAGACCACGCTGTGCCGTCGCTTTCTGGCAACCGGCGACAAGAAAATAGCCTTTCTTATTAATGAGTTTGGCGAAATAGCCCTAGACAGCAAGGTCCTCCATGGGCAAAACATCCTGATGACTGAATTGGCCGGAGGATGCGTCTGCTGTTCCTTGATCGGTGAGTTTGAAGCGGCGCTTGCGGAAATCCTTGCCCGGGTAAGACCGGATATCATCGTCGTGGAGACCACAGGCCTCGCCGAGCCGGATGCCTTGGCGTTTGACGTCCAGGAAAACCTGCCTGCCGTCCGACTCGATGGCGTGATCACCGTCTGCGACGCGGAGTCAATGCAGCGCTTTCCCGAGCTGGGACACACGACGCGCCTGCAAATCGAGGCTGCTGATTTGATGCTGCTCAACAAGGTTGACTTGGTCTCAGAAAAGGCCGCTGCAGAAATCCAACGAGCCCTGACTCAACTGAATGATAGGGCGCCTGTCGTGCGTTGTGTGCACTGCCGGGTCGATCAAGTTCTCCTTTTCGGGATTGGGCAGGAAAAAAACCGCGCATCGGCAGCTCACAGACATCAACCCGAATTCGAATCTTTTTCATACACGAGCCCGGCAATCCTAGATCGAGCACGGTTCGCGCGGTTCGCTGATCGATTGCCACAAACCGTCTATCGCGCCAAGGGCTTCGTGCGCTTTTCAGAGGGCGCGCAGCTATTTAATTTCGTTGCCGGCCATTGGGACCTGGAGCCATTGGAGGCAGCAGACACGGAGCTTGTCTTTCTTGGGAAAACCGTCTGTCAGCTAAAGCATGAGATTTTGGCCGGCCTGAAAGAATGCGAAAGGTAACGAATGCCTTACGAGTTTTTGGAAGATGTCGCGACGGCAGACATCGCGTTTCGGGCTTGGGGAAAAGACCTCGAAGAGACGTTTCAGGCTGCGGCTGACGCAACGATGAATGTGATGATTGAGAATCTGGATTCGATTCGGCCGATAGAACAAAGAACCCTGCGCCTGGAAAACGAGGCGCTCGACATGCTTCTGTTCAATTTTCTCCAAGAATTCATTTACTTCAAGGATTCGGAAAAGCTCCTACTTCGTATCAAGGACATCCGGATTGACCAGGCGTCGAATATTTTCACCCTCTACGCCGCGACATACGGTGAAACGCTCGATCCCGCAGTCCACCAGCAACGCGTTGACGTGAAAGCCGTGACCTTGCACCGCTTCGCTCTAGAGCACAACCCCGACGGGTGGCAAGCGAAAGTCATCTTGGATATTTGAAGTTTTTGTTGCGGATAATTTACAGTTCACACCATCTGTGGATAACTTGTTCATAAGTTTGCCTACTATTGTTACAGGAACGCGACAATACGTGCTCTCAGCGCATTGCCGCCAATTTAGCCATTAAAAACAGCGCAAAAATCGATACTTGCAAACCTTACTGCAGCATGGAACTTGGAAACTGAGGCTGCGCTCAAGCTCTTTCTCTTTGCTGCTATCCGCCGAAGAAGTGCTTGATGGCTTGATGCGAAGAAATATTCCCTTAACTTACGCCGTGTGCTTCGGATTTTTTGCGGTCGGTTCGGCACTTCACTGAAAGGCGGAATGAGTTGAGTTGGGT
>JBOHVR010000289.1:0-2815 GCA_050735755.1 Binatia bacterium | reverse complement strand
ATCTGGCGCTGCGCCGCGACCCGTCTTTCCAACAAGAGTTTCGGCAATCCTTACACGAATATGCGGGGAGAGAGACGCCGCTCTATTTTGCCGAACGGCTAACCCACAAGCTCGGCGGCGCCAAGATCTACTTGAAGCGCGAAGATCTCTGCCATACCGGAGCGCACAAGATTAATAATACCTTGGGCCAGATCTTGCTCGCGCGCCGGATGGGAAAGAAACGGATCATCGCCGAGACCGGAGCGGGCCAGCACGGCGTGGCGACGGCGACCGTGGCCGCGCGCTTCGGCCTGGAGTGCGAAGTCTTCATGGGCAAGGAAGATGTTCACCGCCAATCGCTGAACGTGTTCCGCATGAAACTTCTCGGGGCAAACGTGCGGGTCGTGGAGTCGGGAACCAATACGCTCAAGGATGCCATGAACGAGGCGTTACGCGACTGGGTCACCTACGTGCGCCATACCTATTACCTCATTGGTTCCGTCGCCGGTCCCCATCCTTACCCGATGATGGTGCGTGATTTTCAGTCGGTGATCGGGCGCGAAACCAAGAAGCAAATCCTCAAGCTGGAGGGCCGGCTGCCGCGCTATCTGATTGCTTGCGTCGGCGGGGGCAGCAATGCGATGGGGCTATTTTATCCGTTCCTTAAATACGGAGAAGTCAAGATGATCGGCGTGGAGGCGGCCGGATTAGGGCTTAACAGCGGGCGCCACGCCGCATCGATTGCGGGCGGCGCAGTGGGGGTTTTGCACGGCAACAAGACCTATTTACTCCAAGACCGCGCCGGCCAAATTCGCCACGCTCATTCGGTCGCTGCGGGGCTGGATTACCCGGGTGTGGGGCCGGAGCATAGTTACCTTCACGATCTCGGTCGGGTGAGATTCACCGCGGCTACCGACAAAGAGGCGATGGTCGCTCTCAAAACTCTGGCGGAAGTGGAAGGCATCATACCGGCGTTGGAAAGCGCGCACGCGATTGCTGAAGTGATGCGTTTGGCGCCCCGGCGGCGCAAGAACGAGATCGTCGTGGTTAATCTGTCGGGACGCGGCGACAAGGACATGGGCACAGTGGCGAGCTATTTGGGAGTGAAAATCTAGTGATTTAGTGAGTTAGGGATTAGTGATTTAGGGCCAACAGCCGTTACCAATTCCCGCTTCTAAGTCACTGACTCACTAGTTCCCTGACTCACTAATTCACTGCTATTATGAACCGCATCGACGCGAGATTTGCCGAACTCAAGGCGCAGCGGAAGGCCGCATTGATCCCATTTGTCGAGGCCGGCGATCCGGACCTTGACACCACATTTCAGCTCCTGCGCGCGCTCGAGCAAAACGGCGCGGATCTTATCGAACTGGGGGTGCCGTTTTCTGATCCGATGGCGGACGGTCCAACGATCCAGCGCGCGTCGCAGCGCGCGTTGAGCGGAGGCGCCTCGCTTCCGCGGGTGCTCGAGGTGATTCGCGAGTTTCGCCGGCAATCGGAGATTCCGCTGGTTCTTTTTGGCTACTACAATCCGGTTTTTCATTTTGGCCCGCAGCGGCTGGCGCGCGCGGCGCGCAAGGCGGGCGTGGATGGCTTGTTATGCGTGGACCTTCCGCCGGAAGAGAGCCGCGAGGTCAAACCTTGGATAAAACATGAGGAGCTGGACCAGATTTTTCTGCTGGCTCCGACGAGCGGGGAAGAGCGTATCCGCTTCGTCGCGCGCGCGGCGAGCGGCTTTATCTATTATGTCTCGGTGACGGGAGTCACCGGCGCGCGGCAGCGCTTTGTCGAGCCGCTGGAAAAGCAGGTCGCGCGCATTCGGCGTTACACGGCGCTACCGATAGCGGTGGGGTTTGGAATTTCAACGCCGCAGCAGGCGTCGTGGATCGCGTCATTTGCCGACGGAGTAGTTGTGGCGAGCGCATTAATTGACTATATGGACGGTGCCAGGCGCAAACCTGAGAAAATCAGGAGAGCGGGGCAGTTCGTGGCCCGGTTAAAACGTGCGATGAACGCGGTTTGTAAAGATGGCGATCTCCGATAGCGGGCGGAAGAGACGCGTGCGGTCTTATCAGGATACGGTTGATTCTATCGCCAACTTGCGCGGCGGCGAGATCGATCTCAGGTTACACCGGGTACAGCAAGCGTTAGAGCTCTTCGATGCTCCCCATAAGCGATACCCTGCCTTGCACGTCGCTGGGACCAATGGAAAGGGTTCGACGGCGGCGATGCTGCATAGCATCCTCAGCGCGCAGGGTTATCGCGCCGGTTTGTACACCTCACCGCATCTCGTATCGTTCACCGAGCGCATTCGTGTCGGTAATGAGGAGATTACCCGCGACGAAGTGATCGAGGTCGCGGAGCTCGTCGAAACGCGCGCGGCCGAGCACGGGATCCAGCTCACTTTCTTTGAGTTCGTCACCGTGATGGGGTTAGTCTATTTTGCGCAAAGAAAGATCGATGTGGCTGTGGTCGAAGTGGGATTGGGGGGACGATTGGACGCCACCAACGTGGTCTTGCCCGTGGTAGCGGTCATTACGACGATTTCCAAGGATCATGAAGCCTATCTGGGTCAGAACTTGCTTTCGATCGCGCGCGAAAAGGGCGGGATCATCAAATCCAACGCCCCGGTCGTGTGCGGCTCCTTGCCGGAGGAAGCGCGCGCGCTTTATCAGGAACTTGCCGCGTCCCGGGGCGCGGCAGCGTATTTTTTGGGCGAGCATTTTGCCGTCGCCGTCAAAGAAGAGGAAAAATTCGATTATCGCGGGCTCGGATGGAATCTCGACGATCTCCGCCTTGCCTTGCCGGGAAATTTTCAGAGAAGAAACGCCGCGGT
>JBOHVR010000288.1:0-19489 GCA_050735755.1 Binatia bacterium | reverse complement strand
AAGGAAACCAGATCAATAAAGGGGTCTTGCTTCAGGGCCATGCGCAGGAAGCGATAGTTCCATGAGGGCGAACCCGATAAGGTGAGAACTCTGATTTTGTCCCTGCGCACGTCGATCTTGAACTCTTTTTTGTTGTTATGCGTAATGTGCTCGCCCGGCTGCGGCGGGATATTGAGGGTAAAACTGTGCGCTCCAATTTCCTTCGGTTTATAGCTCAGGGCGATCTTTTGCTCATAGACGTCTGCATCGACGTTGAGAGTTCGCGTCGAGATCAGATTCCTGCCACGGTTAAAAAACAGCGACAGCGTCTTACCCTTGAAGCCGTACGCTTGTACGATGAAATCGAATTTGACCTCTCGATCACGAAACGCGAACTCCGGCACGCCTGCCTCGGCAATCCGCACGTCCACATAACCATCGGCCGGTCCGACGCCTATAGGTATGAGCGGGACCGGGAAGGTGCCGGATCCATCCCGCGGCCGCTCGCCGTTGGCAATACCGTCGGTAAAGAGAAGCACTCCTGCGGTCCCCGCCTGCTTTGTCGTCTCATCCACGGCTGCGAGAATCCGGCTTCCCCGCCCATCCGCCTGCAGTGACGGAAGCGCCGCTGGAGTGACGGCTTTGACTTCGGTGTTGAATTGATACAAACGAAGATCGTACTCGCGCGCCAATCTTTGCAGCAAGGGCTTCTCCCCTTGCAGCAGAGTTCTCTTCACCCACTCGAGGCGACTTTCCGTTGAGGTCTGGGCCGGCGCCGTCGGCAGAGCCATGCTCTGAGAAGTGTCGATCAGGAGAACCAGTGGACGGCGCAAGGTCGTCACCCGGCTCTCGAGGAACGCTGGATTGAACAGAAATAGAACCAGCAGGAGGTAAACGCATCCTCTTAACCCGGTGAGGAAAACGCTTTTCGGGAGACTGAATCGGTGCCGGAGTTGCGCGTGCTGGTAGCCCAGCAGAACCAAGACAGCGACCGCAATCAGGAGAATCGCCCACCACGGTATACCGCCAAGAAAAAAAAGGCTCTGCATTCAACTACCTCGACAGTCTCCGCCGGATGAAAGGAACGTGAATGAGATCCTCTTTGTAGTTCTCCGTCATGGCATAAAGAATCACGTTGATTCCCAGATGGAAGGCATCCCTGCGCTGTTCCTCGCCTCCGGGATTGCAAGGGTTGACCCATTTGCCCAGTTGGTCTTTTTCCCACGCCCCACCCAGGTTATTCTGGCAATACAGAATCGGCGTTGCGCTGCCGACGGTGATTCCCTCGACGTAGGGCGATACCATTTTCATTCCGCCGATCCGGCGCAGTAGATAGTAACTGCGCAGCGACGCGTGCCCTGCAGGCAAGCGCCTGAACTCGCTTTCCGGAAAGACTCGCTTCATCTCCCGCCGGATGCTTCTGTCAAACCCATAGCCTGGCTGGCCCAAGGCATCATCAATCAGGAGAAAGCCGCCATAGGAAAGAAAACGTCGCAGGGTATCGGTTTCGGCCGTGGTAAAAGGATCGAAGTCGTACTTCCCGGTAATGTAAAGAAACGGATGGGCAAAAAGATCGGGGTCCTCCAAACCGATCTCACGGCGAGTGGGCGATGCCGCAATACTCGTTCGCAGCATCAGCTCCTCCAATAGCGGGGTTGCCCCGAGAGGATGCGGATCCCAATCACCGCCCCGATATCGGATCTGGCTGAAAACGAACTGAACCGGAGGCGGTTTATCGGCCGCGTCGGCCGCTCGCGTCCCGCGCGGCAAGACTGCCGGGGCGGCCACGAGTCCCTGCAACAAAAGGCGCAAAAACTGCCTTCGCTCCATGGGCCGCGTGTAACCTCGCGCCGGTTTGCTTATTCTTTGATTTCCGGGAATAGATCCCTCTTGGGGGCATGGGCTCTTTTCCACACCATCACGCTACGGGTATAGTCGATCACGACCTTGCCGTCTTGTTGGATGCCCCGCGTTCTCACCTTCACGATGCCCCACTGCGGTTTGGAGTTCGACCCGCGCTTTTCCACCACCTCGGATTGAGAGTAGAGCGTATCGCCGGCAAAAAGAGGATGCGGTAGCTTGATTTCATCCCAGCCCAAGGCGAATCCGTTCTCGCTCACGTCCGCCACACCCATCCCCGCGACGATCGCCAGCGTTAGCGCGCTATTGACCAGACACCGGCCAAATTCGGTGCGCTTCCCATATTCCTCGTTGAAGTGAATCTGATTTGTGTTGTTCGTGAGGAGCGTAAACCAAATATTATCGGCCTCGGTAACCGTTCGGCCGATACGGCAGCGATAAACGTCGCCGATTTCGAAGTCCTCGAAATAGCGTCCCTCCCAACCGGTCTTAACCGCCATACCGCTCTCCCTTCAACGGCCCAATTTTTATTTCTAGCCTTTGCTTGTATACTTACGGCGCGAGTCAATTCCTAATTATAGGAGGCCCTGATGGATTTCAACCTGACCGCGGAGCAGCTCCAGATCCGGGACGAAATCACTCGCGTGTGCCGTGATTTTTCGACGGAATACTGGCGCGCGATCGACCGTCAAAAGGAATATCCCGAAGCGTTCGTGCGCAAGCTGACGGAGCTCGGTTGGCTAGCCGCTTTGATTCCTGAAGAGTACGGCGGAAGCGGCCTGGGAATCACCGAGGCCAGCATCATTCTTGAAGAGATCAACCGCTGCGGCGGCAACGCCACGGCCTGCCATGCTCAGATGTACACGATGGGAACGTTGCTGCGTCACGGCAACGAAGAGCAAAAAAAGCGTTATTTGCCTAAAATCGCCCGCGGGGAGCTTCGGCTTCAGGCCTTTGCGGTCACCGAGCCTAATGCGGGATCCGACACGACGCGACTCGAGACCACCGCGACCAAACAGGGCAATCACTATGTCATTCAGGGACAGAAGATTTTTATCTCGCGCGTGCTCGAGTCCGATTTAATGTTGCTCCTGGCGCGCACCACGCGTTACCAAGACGTCGAAGACAAAACCCGAGGGCTTTCTGTTTTTCTGGTGGACCTAAAGGCGGCGAAGGACGCGATGGAGGTGAAACCGCTGGATTTAATGATCAATCATCACAGCAACCTGGTTTTCTTAAATGGCGTCGAGGTCGGCGCGGAGAATCTGATCGGCGAAGAAGGGCTGGGGTTTCGCTACATTATCGACGGCTGGAACGCCGAGCGTATCCTGGTGGCTGCCGAGGCGATCGGCGATGGGCAATGGTTCATTGAGCGCGCGGCGCAATACGCGCGCGAGCGCGTCGTCTTTGGCCGGCCGATCGGCAGTAATCAGGGAATTCAGTTTCCCATCGCGCAAGCTTACGCCCGCCTGAAGGCCGCCGATCTCGTGCGCTACCAGGCCGCTGCCAGGTTCGACCGCAAGGAGAAGTGCGGAGCCGAGGCGAATATGGCCAAGCTTCTGGCGTCCGAGGCGGCCTGGGACGCAGCCAACGCGTGCTTAACGACCCACGGCGGCTACGGCTTCGCTGTGGATTATGATGTCGAGCGCAAGTTTCGCGAGACGCGTCTCCTGACCGTCGCGCCCGTCAGCAATAATCTCGTGCTCGCGTATTTGGGACAACACGTCTTGGGAATGCCGAAGTCCTACTGACTGACCGCCCGATCTGGATCAGAAGCCGCTCCTTGACTACTCGGCGGCGCCGACTTTGGGCCTCCACTTGTCGAATCGTTTTTCCAATCTTCCCAGCAATTCCATGGAAATCATCCCGCTGATGGCGAAGATAAGGACGCCGACAAAAACTTTATCCGTCTGAAAAGTGGCGCCGGCAACAGTGATCATAAAGCCGATGCCGGCGGTTGCGGCATACAGTTCTCCGACCATAATGCCGATGAGCGCTCTGCCAACGCCCAGTCTCAGCCCGCTGATAAGAAAGGGCACTGTAGAGGGAAGCACCACGCTTTTAAAAAGCTGCCATTCGGACGCGCCAAAGCTCTTCGCCGCATTGAGCAGGTTATAAGGCGTCGTTTTCACCCCGTCCCGCACGCTAATGAGGATCGGGAAAACTGCGCCTAAGAAAATAATGCCGACTTTGGATATAATACCGATGCCCAGCCAGATAATGACGAGGGGCAGAAGGGCGACTCGCGGGGTGGAGTACAATGCATTGATGAAAGGATCAAAAATATAGCTCAAGCGCTTGTACCAGCCGACGGCAATCCCAAAGGGAATCCCGACCGCGACGGACAAGACATAACCCCAAAAAAATTCGATCCCGCTCACTCGCAGGTCATTCCAGATTTCTCCAGACGCGAACAACTGTACCGCGGCATTGAAAATCAAAGAGGGCGCGCTCATGAACATCGGGTTAACCAATTCAAAGGTCCGCCCCGTGAGTTCCCACGCAAAAAAGAAAAGGATGACGGAGCTCGCGCCGAGAATCTTCTTTTCGTGATTCAGGTAAAGCTTATAAAGCCTCGAAGCCTCGGCAACTCCGACGTCGAGTAAGACTTCCTGGTCAACCGTCTGGTTTTGCTCGGCCATGATTCAAACCTCCCAGTTTGCTTTGAAAAACCTCTCGCCCCGCCGAGAGACAGCGCCAGAGCCCCTTTGTGCATCCATCTTAATATCGGCTCAAGATATCTTTTGACGATATATTTTAGTGGGCCCGGAGTGTCAACACAGTTCAGCCAAAAACCACCCCGGCCAAAAAACTTGACAACTGTTCCCCTCACCGCTATAAGAACCGCCACGAGCTTCAGGTGCCCGCTAAGGATAATAGGGAAACCGGTGCGATTCCGGTGCGGTCCCGCCACTGTGAAGGCGACGAAAGCCGTAGATTGAAGCCACTGTCCTGAGCCAAGCCGAAGGATGGGAAGGCGCGGCGAGTAGGTAAAAGCCTAAGCCAGGAAACCTGCCTGAAAGCGACCGAACTGGCCTCTCCGAAGGAGAGAGAAAGGTTAAACCGTTTCCGCATTCCGGCTCCGCGTGACCTAAGCGGGAACGGCTCCTCCGCAGAAATCCCCTCTCTTCTTCCCGAGACGAAAGCAACGTTGTGAAGCTAATTTACTGTTTCGCCGTCTCCGTCGCGTTCCATGCGGGAGTACTCACAATGACTTCGTTCCCTTCGGCGACCTTTGAGCAGACGATTATCCCCGTGCGCTTGCTCGTCAGCGAGACTGAAGAACCGGATGGGCAGCACATTGGAGCAAAGCCTTTGAAGGGTCGCGGCAGTGGACCCCTGCGACGCGCAAAGGCCAATCCCGCCGAAACATCGCCCGAAATCCCCAAGGAGAGCGGCATGAAACCTCACCTCACTCCTGCTCCGCTTGATCCCCGCGCCGTCTCTGAACCGGCGCCCGATACGTCACAGGTTGAAATACAGACTGCGGAGACGGCGGCTCCAACGTCGTTCTCAAAGGATGGGGCGGAAAGAGGTTTTGCTGCGTTTGGCGCCGGAGGAACCTCGCTCGGCGATGGCGGTCACGGTGGAGGAGGCTCAGGCAACGGCCGGGGGTCCGGTGAGGGAACGCTCGCTCGAGCCTATGCAAAGGCCGATTACGCGCATAATCCGGTTCCGGAATACCCTGAGCGCGCGCGGCGCCAGGGTTGGGAAGGGACAGTTCTCCTCGACGTGCTAATCACTCGCGAAGGAAAACCAGAGAAAATTGAGATTAAACAGAGCTCAGGATTTGAAATTCTCGATAAGGCGGCGATCCAAGCAGTAACAGGATGGCGTTTTCAACCCGCCCGCTACGGAACAACCGCTTTGGAGGGATGGGTAAAAGTGCCCATTGTATTTCGTCTGAGTGACAAAAGAAATTAGGAGATCGGCTATTAAGCAATAACAAGCGCAGACAGGTTCCAGGGAAAGGGGTGACTCTGAACCCCACGTTACCCCCCTTTCCAATTTTCGATTTTAGATTTTGGATTTTAGATTGTACCGAGCGTCAGTCCTTAATCCAAAATCGGTAATCCAAAATCCAAATGGAAAGGGGGCGTGAGGGGACGAGGATTCCCCTGCTGCCGCGCAACTGTGATGACGTAAAAACCTCCTGCAGGCTAGGCCACTGTCCTGAGCCACGTCGAAGGATGGGAAGGCGCAGGAGGAAGACAGAGATAAAGGACAGCGGGGTGGCGGTCTGTGTCCAAATCTCTCTCTGTCGCGTCCAAGCCAGGAGACCTGCCTGATCTGCCTCAACAAATCCCCTTTCGCGGGAAAAGGAGGCATCATGATTCTTTTCTTTCTTCTGCTGTTTGCAGTTTTTTTCTCCGGGCTATCTCAGGGCGCCGAACCCAAACAGGGTGAGACCTTACCGCCGGTCATTGTAAGCTCGACACGACTGAAAGATGTCGAGCAGGAGGCTTCCACAGTCCCGGGAAAAGTCATCGTCATCACAGACGAGGACATAAAAGCACTTGGGGCAAAAACCATTCAAGAGGTCCTGGAGTACCAGACCGGAGTGATCGTGTTCGATTCCATCGGCAATGAATTCCAATCGACCGTAGACTTGCGCGGCTTTAACGGCCAGCCGGTTACGGCCACCAGCGTTTTCGTTGATGGCGTCAGAGTCAACGAGCCGGATTTCAACACCATCAATTTCGATCTCATTCCCCTGGAGCAAATCGAGCGAATTGAGATCCTGCCAGGCACCCCTACTGTTTTCGGCCGGAACGCTCTCGGCGGCGTGATCAATATAACTACGAAACGGGGTAGCATGGACCGTCCGCACGTAGGCCTCGAAGTAGGAGGCGGAAGCTACTCCAGGCAAAAATACACTTTTACCACGGACGGGCCCCTGCCTTTTCCCAATTTTGACTACTACTTCGGCGTCACCCGGGAACTCACGCACGGTTCTCGCGACGGCTCGGGCGGCAGGATTACCCGGCTTTTCGGCAAGCTTGGTTACCGGCTGGGCGAGAACACCGACGTGACACTTTCCTATACCCACGTACTGGATCATTTGAAGCAGGCAGGCTCCTTGCCCCTGAGTGTTTTGCATCGCGACCGGGAAGCCAACTTCACACCGGGCGACTATTCCGACAGTGATCTCGATTTAACCGTCCTTAATATTCGCCAGAAGCTTCCGGCAGGCCTTTCGCTGGCCCTGAATGGTTTCGTAAGGGATAACCAGCTTGTAGGTTTCGTGAACGGACAATTCAGCACTTCGAAGGTTCGCACAGACGTACTTTCAGGAGGCACAACCGCTCAATTGACTCACGAGGCGATGCTGGCCGGGAAAAAGAACCTGCTCAATCTCGGAGTGGAGTACAGCCGCAATAATTTTTCGATCCTCAACAAAGGAGACTTTTCCGGATTTTCTTTTGTGACCAAGCAATCAACCAAAGAAGACGTCATTGGCGTTTATCTATCGGACAGCTTCAGTCTGTTCGAATGGTTGATTCTAACTGCAGGATTCCGCTATGACCGGGACCTGCTCGACTTCACCGACAGGATTGACTCGTCTCTCAGCGGAGAAAAAACGTTCAACAGAATTAGCCCCAAGGCTGGGCTTGTCTTTGCCCCGTTGAAGAACTTGAGTTTCTTCTTCAGCTATTCCGAGGGCATACGGACCCCCACGGTGACTGAGATATTTGCCCAGGGTCCTTTCGGATCAAATCAAAACCTGGTTCCGATGAAGAGCCGGAACTATGAGGTGGGGGCTCAAGCCCGGCTGCAGGACTGGCTCGACGCCTCGCTCAACCTCTTTTATATGCCGGTGCGCGACGAAATACTGTTTGTCGTGATCGATCCGCTAACCTTTACCGGCAGAAATGAAAACGTCAGTCGCACGCTGCGACGGGGAATGGAGGCTTCGCTGAAGGCGCGGTTCGGAAAATGGGGAGATGCTTTTATCAATTACACGCTCACCCAGGCGACGTTTGACACCGATGTGCTCCTCTTCTCCGGTCAAGTTAAGAAAGGCGATGAGCTGCCCCTAGTGCCGCGTCATCGAGTAGGCTTGGGCGTCAATGTCCATCCTATCGACAATCTGACTCTGTCTCTGTTTGGGACTTATGTGGGAAGTCAGTTCATCGTCAATGATGAGCCCAACAGGGGCAAAAAGCTCGACGACTACTTTGTTCTTAACCAGCGGATCAGCTACGAGTGGCGCCATTGGTTGGCTCATGTGACGATCAACAATCTGACCAATCGAAAATATTCGACGTCGGGGGTTGTGACTGCGACCGGGCCGTTCTTGGTTCCCGCTCCTGGCATTAATGTATTTGCCGGTATAAGCTTTCGCTATTAATCGGCGGGGGAATCCATGGGCTCACCGCGTGTTTGGATCAAGGCCAAGATCCCGGGTGCAGAATTGGACAAACTGACCAGAGAGTTTCCAGCCGTGCGGTTCCTCACCGATCACGAAGCCGAGGCCGCCCTTGACGGCGTAGATGCGGTCCTTGCCGAGGAACCCCTTTCCGACGCGATGGTCCAGCAGATGAAAAGTCTCAAGTGGGTGCAAGTGACCCGCGGCGGCGCCAATGCCTTTCTCACGCCCACGGTGAAAACCCGCCCCATTACAGTGACATCGTCGAAGGGCGTTCACGGTTTGCGCTTTTCGGAGCTTGCCATCGCGTGCATCTTCGCGCTGGCCAAGAGACTCCCTCAATGCTGGGAGGAGCAGCGCGACAAACGGTGGGGAAAAGTTTTCCCCGACGAGGTGTCCGGCAAGACGCTCGGCATCATTGGTCTCGGCACCATCGGCTCCGAGCTCGCGCGCAAGGCCAAGGCGCTCGGCATGCGCGTGATCGCAACCAAACGCCGGGCCACCGGCACGCCCCCTTATGTCGATGAACTCGGCACGCCCGACTTTCTCCCCGCTCTTTTATCTCTGGCGGATTTTGTGGTGATTTCCGTGGCCTCGATCCCCTCGACGGAAAACATCATGGGAGAGAGGGAGCTGCGCGCCATGAAAAAAAACGCCTTTTTGATCAACCTGACCGGTGGAAAAGCGATACGCGAACACCTCCTGGTTCGGGCGCTGAAAGAAGGCTGGTTCGCCGGAGCGGCGCTTGACACGGTTCCCAATAGATCGCTTGCTCCGGATTCGGAGCTGTGGGGACTGCCCAACGTTATCCTGAGCTTCGGCAGCGGCGGATTTACGGCCAGGAAATGGGACGACGTCCTGCCGATCTTCGTGCGGAACCTACGCCTTTTCCTCGAGGGCAAGGATTTGCACAACGCTATCGCCAAGCAGCTCGGCTACTGAGCCGAGATTCAGGCGCTGCATCTAAGCTGACTCGCCGGAAAAATCCAGGCATGTCACTGGGTCCGCAAGGTTCTGCTCTGGGCTAGCTTAGCTCGGGCCGCGAGGCGAACGGCCATTCGCACGCTTACCTTGCCGCCTTTGGAAAACCAAAGGCTTCATATGCCATTTCCATCCACCTGCCGGCGCGTTTGAAGGTTCTAAAGTCAATCAGGGCCACCTTCTTGCCTCGGGTAATTTTCTCGACCTCAGAGTCTTGGGAATAAAGAGAGGATCTGAGTGGCTCATATTCGTCAATAAGTTTCTGGGCCGCGGGGCTCGCCTGGAATTCAAGCCAGAGAAGTCCCGCGTGGGGATGGGGAGCAGTTTCCAGAATCGCGTCCGGGAGCGCGATCCGCACCGGCACGGGTTCAACGACTTTGCATGTCAAGGACCCCGTACGGTCCTTCCAGGCGGCGCGCATGCAAGTGTGATAGTTTGTCATTTGGTGAATGGCGTATTCTCCGCTGACAACAGCCGTAAGAGCCCTCGTGTGCCCTCTCGTCCAGATCGGATCCTGGTCCTTTAGTTTGCGCGCATAGTTGACCATCCATTCCTCACCGAGTCCGGCTGCCAGAGGCGCAAAGCCGTGCGGCCGGATGTCCACGGCAAACTTCTTGCCCTTAAGTTCGGGGATTAGAAAATCCTCCCAGTTGCTGGGCATCTTTGATGCTTCGATAATTTTTCTGTTGTAGGCGATGGCGCTGGCGACTGAGCCCGCCGCAACCACAAATGGGTTATCCGCGTCGATCATCTTGACCGGAATGCTCACTACCCCTTTTTCCGCCATCGCTTTGACGGCGAATCTTTTCAAGTAAGGGAGGTATTCTCCGTACTGTTCGCTGCTCAGATGGGCGACATCCAAGTCTCCCGCGCTTCCTCCCTTTAGCTCGAGGAGGAAACGCTGGGCGGTATCCGCACCTGTGATCTCATCCATCCGGATATCGATAAACGGATATTTCTTTTTAAAAGCAGCGATGAGATGGGAATAGACGTTTGGTTCCAGATTGCTCTGAACGCGCAGCTTTCCTTCTTTTCTGGCGTTCGCGACGATCTCATCATGACTGCCCAGAAAGAGATATCTTCCCGCTTGCGCCCCCCGCGTGTTCTTGTCCAGCGCCGGATCGGGACCGGTTGTCGCAGCATCCGAGGGCAGACGGAATCCCAAGACAACTCCTAGGAATGCGACAAACGCAACGGCCCTCGGAAGATGCTTCATTGTGGTTCTCCTCTGCTTCCATTGTCTGGAAAAACCCTCCTGCGGTTTGCCGATAAACCGAACTCCATCCGGAATGTACTTAGGACACGTGAACGATTTTCATACGATACACGTCCTCGGGGACTCGGATGCCCGAATTTTCCCAGCTGTCCCCGGTGTCATGACTGGCGTAGAGCTGGCCATTCTTTAGCGCCGCGTACAGATTATCGGGATTTCCCTCATCGAAGATTATCTCCTGAGCAAAATTCTTTTTTACCTCATCCAGGCCCTTTTCCACCGTCTCCCATTTCTTGCCGCCGTCGGTGGATCGGATCATCAGCGACGCCGCGCCCCCGGACTTCTCCCACTTGCTCCGGTTCCCATTTGCCAGCGCCGAGAAAAGGATCCGAGGATTTTTGGGATGGACGGCCATCGGCACCGAATACTCCTGCGTAAACTCCATCGCCATCGGCTCCCAACTCTCGCCCGCGTCGTTGCTCTTGTAAAGCGCCCTTCCCTTCACCCGACCCTTTCTGCAGTCAGACCCGCCGGTGGCGATAAAGAGCTCCGCGCTGTTATGCGGGTGAATCACAATCGTATGCACGTCGGCATCCAGATCCTGATCGAGTAGTTGCCAATGTTTTCCCCCGTCTGTAGTTTTGAGGATGTAGCCCACCTGGAGCGCGATATAAATCGTCGCCGGGTCTTGGGGGTCTACCGCGATATCTCTGACATGCGGCTCAACCCGAGCTGCCGGATAGCCCACCGTCGCCACCCACGGAACGTCCCGGACCCCCTCGAGTCTTTCCCAGGTTAGAGCCGCATCACGGCTCACAAACAAGTCTATGGGCTCAGTTCCGGCATAGACGATGTTGTTGTCATAGGGATCGAGTTCGATGCACCTCACCTTTCCCGGGCCGCGCTTTCCGCAAGACGGCTTCTTCCAGCTCTTGCCAAAGTCCTCGGTGAACCAAATCCCGTCTCCTCTCGTTGCCGCGAAGAGCCGGTTGGGCGCCGAGGGAATCGCCGCGAGGTCCGTAACCGACCAATCTTCCAATTCCTGACTCTCGATCTGCCAGTAATGATCGTCTGCGCTCCTGAGAGTCAGGATCCCCGCGTCGGTACCGACAAATAAAAGTGACGCCATCGCTCTGCCTCCATTTCTTACTTCGCCTCGCCATCCGGGATAGAAGCCCGTACCACTTGCCGACAAAGCAGTCAAGGAGTCTTGGTGTTACTTCTTGATGAGGAAAAAGAGATTGCCGGGACGATTCATGATACCCGCTGACCATCCGGCGCGAACCCCCGTGCCAAAATAGAAATCGACGCGCGCGGCGCCCCGGATGGCCGCGCCTCTGTCTTGATTCAACACGAAGCGGCGCAGCGGCTTCCAGCCCTTATGATTGCCTTTGCGATCGAAAACAGGCTCCTGCGTGTCAATGAAAGCCAACGCTCCTTGGGGAAACAAGCGCGCATCGGTTGCGATCGAACGTCCGGGAGTCAACGGCACGTCCAGGCTTCCGAGCGCGCCTTCTTTGTGGATGCGAAAGAAAATATATCTTTCATTTTGGTTCAGCAAAGCGTCGCGTTTCTCAGGGTAGTCATTCAGGTAACGCTTGAGGCGCTGCATCGTGACTTCTTCCATCGGCAGCTCGCCCTGATCGACGAGGATTTTTCCAATGCTGCGGTAGGGCCTTCCATTGCTGGCTGCGAAACCGACGCTGACGGCATGGCCGTTATCCAAGCGCAACACCCCCGAGCCCTGGACATGAAGGAAGAAAACTTCCACAGGATCGTCCAACCAAGCTATCTCATCCCCACGGCCTTTAAGCCTTCCGTCACGATCGATTTCGGCGCGCGAGAAATATGGCAGCCATTGGTCCTTCTCGACGCGGCCCACAACCTCGCCGACATGGCGTTCAGGGAAGAGGGTAACCAACTCAGCCTCAATCAAGTCTTTTGGCTTGCCATAGATCGGGAAACGAAACCTCTGGTTCTCAGTTAAACTCGCCTGCACAACAGGGCGATAGTAGCCGGTGAACAAAACTTTGTCTCGCGCCGCGCTCGAGGAGTAGAAGTCAAACCGCGACTTTACCCAGTCTGCGAATGCTGATGGATCGCGGACCGAATCAAGTCCCTGGAGAAAGAGCAGCAGCGAATCTCTAACTTCTCGCGCCGTGACCGTGCGTGGAAACTCCCCCATTGAACGCCGCGGTGGAACTTTATCGAGAAAATCCAGGCTCCGCCGAAGCGCAAGCCGCAGGGATTCTCGGTCAAGATCATCGGATATGACGGGAAGGTCTGTGGGTTGTGCGTGACTGGCGCATACAGACGACAACGCGAGCGCGAGAGTTAACCCTAATCCGAGGTTCTTTTTCTTTGAGGATGATGCCCGAAGCCGCCTCCGAAAACCTCCTCGCCCTCCTTTTGGAGGGAGAGGATAGAGGTGAGGGTGGTGCGCACGGACTTCACCCTCACCCTTGCCCTCTCCCGCTCGCGGGAGAGGGAGAATCATGTGTGCGCGCGAACATTTTTGTCGGACTGCGGTTAGCAGTGGCCCACCCCACATCCACCTTGATCCCCCTCGTTCTTTGGTGCAGACTGGCAGCGTGAGAGATGTCCAAGAAAGACCGATAAAATTAGAGATTAAGGAGTTTAGGAAAGAAGCTGCGCGCGCCATCGAAGAATTGCCGAAAGAGTTTCGCGCCCGGCTGGAGAATGTCGAGATCGTCATCGAAAGAAGGCCGAAGCGGAGCGAGCTCAAGGCGCTTGGCTTGGACCGGGACTTAGATACATTGTACGGCCTTTACGAGGGCACTCCCCTTCCGGATCGCTCCGTCACTTATCCCCCGCTGCTGCCCGACAAGATTACCCTGTACGCTGAACCCCTTGTCCGCGACTTTCCCGAAGCTCACCGGCTGCGCGACCAAATTCGCCGGACCGTCATTCACGAAATCGCGCACTATTTTGGCATGAGTGACGAAGAAATCGAAGATCTGGGGTACTGAGTAGACAGAGAGTTGAGACAGAGATGGAGACACCCCTTGCCAATCACACCTTCCTACCGAGGAAAAGACTCTACGGCAAGCTTCCTGGCAAGAGATTGAAAATATTCCTGTAGGTCGTCAATAGACACCGGCGCGATCATAAAGTCGGGAATTTTTGATAGCTTGAACTCGGACAAGAGGTAGGCCAGCATCGCTTGTGAAACTCCTGCGTCTTTTTGTTGGGCTAGCCGGATATAGTTCTCCAACGGATATCCGGCACGTCCAAGGAAGTAGAGATCGATATAATCTTTGATCTCCGCCCGGCTGATTACGGTACAGATCTTATTGGCAGTAATTTCATCCAAAGTATCCACGACGATCCCTTCGAATCTGTTCTTTTCCCCGGATATCTGCGGGACGACCTCTTTAACAAAGTCGACAATAACTGACTCAACTGCTCGTGAAAGCCGGTAACGACGGAACTGAGGCGCGCTCTGAAGTGACGCAACCGAAGCGGCTATACGTGTCGCCGTATCGGCTACGTATAGAGGCACTCGGTCGAAAGCTTCACTGTCCAAAGTGAACAGATCGAGATCCTCGGAATAGCGATGGTGAAGATAAAACGCGCTAAGAGCAGTACCGCCAGTCAAAAAAAAAGGCGGCTCAGCCGCAAAAAAAGACGCCAAAAATTCCCACTGCAAAGCGGAGAGAATATCCCTAGTGGATGAGACCATGTCTCTGCCACGTCGAATAAAAAAACTCCCAAAATCCTTTTCTTCGCCCCAATCTTCGGCGAAGTTTTTCCCAATAGCGAGCCAGAAACGCTGGCGAGAGATAATCCCACACTTCTTCAAAGCGCGCTTCTCGCAAAATTTTCGCCGCGTAATAGAGCCGCTCCTCCTCCGTACCGCCATCCAAAATTTTCTTCAGCTTCTCTCGCGTGAGAGGCTCATCCCACAAAAAGTCGGGCCTGTCTGTCAGGTCGCGAATCATGTTCTTATCTTACCATCACTTGCCGGGCCTTAAAACTCGCTCTATCTCTGTTAATCTCTCACGTCCTGCAAGAACCACTCCGTCGGAAGCTCCCGGCCTACGCCTTTCTCCCGCGCCAACTCGTACACCTTGCCGGCGCAGGCTGCGAACTGCAGGCCCTGGGTGCCGGCGTTAATGAAAAAAGTGATCTGCTTCGGGCTTGTCCTTCCCGGCACTTTGCCTGCCTTGAGATCAATAAAATATTGAAAGAACCCGCCCCGGTAATTGTCCTGTACCGGGTTCGGAATGCGCGACCGTTCTTCAGGCTGCCCGGCGATATAGCCTACGTTGCCGTGGAGCCGAACCATCCCCTCTTCCATCGTGTCAACCGTATTTCTTCCGAGCTTGATAGAGAGGTCGCAGCGCTGCACCACTTTTGGACCGATCTCGCACGCGCGCACGCAGGTCATGTGCGCTCCCTCCGCAAGCCACTCGGGGTTATCAAAAACAACCCGCGTCGAATCCGTGCACGTCGCAACAATGTCCGAGCCGCGCACGACTTGTTCTCCGTTTTCCACAGGCTCGACGGGAATTTCGATTTTCTTGGTCATCTCTTCGGCAAAGGCCACACGATTGGCTTTCGTCGGGCTGTAAACTTTGACCTTTTTCAGTTTGCGCACTTCATGAAACGCCGTGAGGTAGCTGCGCGCCATGCCACCGGAGCCGAAGATTCCGACTACAGAGGCATCGGGTCGAGCGAGGTATTTAGCTCCTACGCCGGCACAGGCGCCGACGCGCATGTGCTGCAGGATACCGTCGTTGATCATCGCCAGTGGTTCACCGTTACGAACGCTGAACAACAGAATCAGCCCGCAGAAGGTCCCCGGCTGGATGCAATACTTTTCTTCCGTCATTCCGTCGGGCCAGTGAACGACATCCGATTTCATGCGAATGGCAAAGACTCCGAGCTTGCGGCTGGCCCCCTCCATTGTCCCCCAGCGATAATAGCCATCAGGACGCTCGCAGGGGACCCAGACGTCCAACCGGGGCCGATAGACCGCATCGCCTTTGAGGAGGTCCTCATAGGCGACCTCAAGCGCTTCCAGACATCCCTTCATGTTCAGGAGCGCTTCCACTTCGCTATTGTTAATCAAAAGCATCGTCACCTCCTCAGTACCCGCTTACAACAATACCTTCATTTTGAAAAGAGAGAGTAGGTTTTTACTTGTAAAAAAGGCCGCTTCTGTATAATAGCCCTACCACGAGGAGATCGCGTATGGCCTATAAAACGCTTTGGACCGGTCACCTCCGGCCAATGGTTTTTGGCGCCTGCTTTACTATTCTCACGATCGCTTCCGTTGGCTTTGCTGCCACCGAATCCCCTGTGAGAATCGGCTTCCTGACGCCTTTCGTGGGCGTGTATGCAAAGATCGGCAAGGACATGGACAACGGCTTCAAGCTTGACCTGGAACAGATCAAGCACCAGGCCGGCGGGCGCAACATCGTGCTCCACGCCGAAGATTCGGAAGCGAAGCCCGACGTGGGTCTCAGCAAGGCAAGAAAGCTCGTGGAAAAAGATCAGGTGCATGTTCTGGCGGGAATCATTCATAGCGGTGTTGCGTATGCGATCCGCGATTACGTAACCGGTAACCGGATTCCGCTCGTTATTACCAATGCCGGTGCCGAGCGTCTGACATCGGCGGACCGGAGCCCGTACATCTTTCGCGTTTCCTTTTCCAACGGGCAACAAGACAGGGCAGGCGGGTGGTACGCGGCCACCAAGGCAAAGATGCGTCGAATGATCCTCCTCGCGCCGGATTACTCCGCGGGCCACGAAAAAGCCGCGGGCTTCAAGAAGACTTTTACGGCCGCCGGCGGCCAGGCCGTCGCTGAAATCTATCCGCCCCTAGGCTCGCAGGATTTCGCTCCATTCCTAGCTCAAGTCATTGCCAAAGCCGGCCAGACGGACGGCGTTTGGGCGTTCTTTGCCGGCAGCGATTCGATCCGGTTCATCAACCAGTTTGCCGAATACGGCCTAAAAGAAAAAACGAAGCTGTTTGTTCTGGGCGACACCGTAGATGATTCAATTTTGCCGTCGATGGGGGACGCGGCGTCGGGAGTGGTAAGTTATCTGCACTACGCGCTTACTTTAGATACCCCCGCAAACAAAAGGTTCGTTGCCGAGTACCGCAAGAAATACCATGAGGATCCAAGCATGTTTTCCGAACAAGGGTACGTCGGCGCGCGGGCCATTGTCGAAGCGATGAACGCGGTGAAAGGTGACCTCGAACGGAAGGACAATTTCCTCGCGGCTTTGCGCCGCGTTCAATTTGAAGCTCCCCGCGGGGCGTTTAAATTCGACGAATTTCAGAACGTCATCAATCCCGTCTACATCCGCAAAACGGAAAAGTCCGGCGCCAGGCTGCACAGCGTCGTGATCGACAAGATCCCCAACGTGGATCAGTTCTGGGAACCGAAAAAATAGACAGAGAACGGAGACAGAGACAGAGATTTGAGACAGAGCGAGAAATTTGTGTTTGGTCCCTGTCTCTGTCTCCCGTCTCTGTCTCTGTCTGATTCATGGCTTTCTGGATCATTCAAGCCTTCAACGGCGTCTCGTTTGCGATGCTTTTGTTTCTTCTCTCCGCCGGTCTCTCGATTATCTTTGGGGTCATGAAGGTCATCAATCTGGCGCACGGTTCCTTTTATCTCCTGGGCGGTTACGTCGCGCTTAGCGTCGTCAGCGCGACCGGTAGTTTTCTGCTCGCTATAATTACCGCCGTCCTCGCGGGCGTATGCGCGGCCTTGGTCATGCAGATTGTTTTTCTGCGCCGGTTTTATGAAAACGAGCTCGCGCAAGTCCTGTTAACCTTCGGGTTCCTCTTTATCATCGCGGATCTTTGCCTCGTGATCTGGGGTGGAAATCCGCAAGTTCTGCCTAAACCGGCGCTCTTTGCCCGCTCTTATCGCGTCGGAGAAATTGTCATTCCAAGCTACCGATTGTTCGTGACAGGAGTCGGTCTATTTTTTGCTCTATTCTTGTGGCTCCTTTTTGCGAAGACCCGATGGGGAGCCATGACGCGCGCCGCAGTTGATGATGCCGAAATGTCCCGCGGGCTGGGCATCAACGTCCCCGGATTATGCACCGTTGTCTTTCCTCGCGCTTTCTCCCGGCGAGAGGCACGCAATCATCGGCCCCAATGGCGCGGGAAAGACAACGCTGTTTAACGTGATCAGCGGCACGCTCAGGCCGTCGATGGGAAGCATCCATATTTCCGGCGCTGACGTCACCGCGCTTGCGCCCCACCAACGTGCCGGGCTCGGCTTGAGCCGCACTTTTCAAACCACGAATCTGTTTCGCAATCTGAGCGTACGTGAAAACGTCCTTCTCGCTCTCCACGCGCTTGGTCGGAACCGCCTCTCCATGCTGCGCCCGATTTCGGTCCACGCCGGTCTCGAGCGCAGGGCGCACACGCTGCTGGAACAATGGGGGCTGTTGGAAGCCGCCGATGGACCGGCTAAAAGTCTTTCTTATGGGGATCAACGCCAACTGGAGCTGATTTTGGCGTTGGCGGGTGATCCCAAACTTCTGCTGATGGACGAACCCACCGCCGGCCTTTCACCCGCAGAAACTAAGCGGGTCACCGAAGTGGTGCAGAGGCTCGACCGCAGGGTGACTGTGCTCCTCATAGAGCACGACCTGGAAGTAGCTTTCAGCGTGGCGCAGCGCATTACCGTATCGCACCTGAGCTCGGTTCTTTTAGAAGGAACCCCCGCTGAAGCGAGAAAAGATCCCAAAGTCCAGGAGATTTATCTCGGCACGTAGTATGGTAAATCAATATTGTGCCACCGGAGGTTCTCATGAGCAAAGCGCAAACCATCCGCGATCTTTTGACTGGAAAAGGCATTCTCGTGATGCCTGGAACCTATGATTGCCTCAGCGCGCGCATCGCGTCGCGCGCCGGCTTTGAGGTGATTTTTATCACCGGCTATAGCCTGTCGGCATCGCTTCTGGGCGAGCCTGATTTTGGTCTCCTGACGCAAAGCGAAATGCTTAACGCGGCGCAGCGGATCTGCCATGTTACGCCGCTTCCCGTCATCGTGGACGCAGATACCGGCTACGGCGGCGCCATCAATGTCATCCGCACCGTCAAAGAATTGATCCACGCGGGCGCGGCCGGGATGTTTTTGGAAGACCAGATCTGGCCCAAACGCTGCGGCCACATGAAAGGCAAAGAGGTCATCCCGCTCGAAGAGTATCTAAGAAAGCTGCGCGCGGCGATCGACGCGAGAGAGGGAAGCGATCTGTATATTGTGGCGCGTACCGACGCGCGCCAGGCTCTGGGACTGGACGAGGCCATCCGGCGCGGGAATGCTTTCAAGAAGGCTGGCGCCGATGCCGTGTTTATCGAGGCGCCGCAGAACAAAGACGAAATGCGCGCCATCGCGCGCCATGTTCCCGGTCCGCTGGTTGCGAACATGATTGAGCGCGGCGTAACTCCGACGATGGCACCTGAGGAGTTGAAAGATCTTGGCTTCCAACTCATTGTTTGGCCGCTAAGCCCGATTTACGCCTGCGCTCAGGCTCTCAAGGATGTCTATTCGACTCTGCGCCGCACCGGCACAACGAAGGAGACCATGGACCGGCTGATCTCATTTGACGAGTTTCATGACATCATGGGTCTCCACGAAAAGTACGCTCTCGACGCCAAGTATAAAAATTGATGCATCCAAACAGTTTGCCAGTAGGGGCAGCCCCCTGTGCCTGCCCTGGCTTGTTTGATTTTTTATCGTCTGGATACTAGGATTCGACCCGTAACAAGAAGGACCTTTCGATGCCGCTCGTAGCCGCCCTCGCCGCAAGTCACGCGCCCAACATTCTCCTCGATCCGGGAACGGAATGGGAAGAATTCATGAAGCTTCATTACCGCATGGCGCCCCAGGCCGTGGCCAACAAACCGTCTTTGGAGGCGCAGGTCAAGCTACGGCAGGATGCGGAGAAGGCTTTTGGGACGCTGCGCGCCGATTTAGAAGCCTCGCGTCCGGACGCGCTGATTGTCGTCGCCAATGATCAGTTTGTTAATTTCTTTTTTAACAACATCCCGACTTTTTTCGTCACCTTAGCTGAAGAGGTCAAAGGAAAGT
>JBOHVR010000287.1:0-3389 GCA_050735755.1 Binatia bacterium | reverse complement strand
GGTGTAACGAACGACCTCTTACCGACGCGAAAAACCTTGACTCGTGCACGTGGAACCAGGCCGAAATCTCGCGGCACCCATTCGCCTTCGACGAGTTGCCGCGCATGTTCGAGTGTGAAAAGGTCTTCCACTCGACACTGGAGAGTCTGCGCGAGGCAAAGCGCAACCTGAGTTGACGGCGCGTAACGACCCGCCTCGACGGCCGAAAGCGCTTGACGTGTCATTCCTGCTCGGCGGGCGACTTCGCCCTGCGAAAGTCTCAAAGCTTCTCTTCGTTTGCGCACGTGGCTTTGGAATTCACACCGAGGCTGTGTTTCGGGTGTGCTCATTTCGCTCTACGTAAACTATATTTGATATGCTGTCAAGTATTGTTGCTAACGAGGGTTGTTGGGTGATCGGGGCGCGAGCTCCACGCCGACTCGTGGGGGAACCATCCTAAGCTTCGGCTCGTCTTTCGGGTCGTCGAACCAAGCTAGTAATCGATCTCTCTGTTGCCCAATTTCTCAACGATGGTTTTGTCGCCGTCGAGGAAATCCAAGGACCCGAGTTGGTCTGATCTTACCCAGGCGAGCGACTCAAAGGCGAGATTGTCTATTTCTCCATGGTAGGTTTGGACACGAAAGAAAATAAGCTCTACTTCCTTCCAGTTGGGATATTGATAGGTGTAACGCAAAACCTCCGTAGCCGATCGTACTTCGATGGCTAATTCTTCGCGCAATTCCCGTTGCAGCGCGGCTAAATCTGTCTCCGCTTCTTCGACCTTTCCTCCTGGAAATTCCCATTTCAGCGGGAACACCGCTTCTTCTCTCCTCTGGCACGCCAGCACTTTGCCTTCTCGAAAAAGCAGTCCTGCGACAACTCGAAGTGACATTCACTCCTCCGCCTCTCCTGCGATACCTTCTCTCCCTCTCACACGCGAGTACCGGTCCGAGGTCCGAAAACCCCTTATCCGTTTTTTTACGTCCGGGTTCTTCCTAAGCTATTACTGGAAGCGCGCGGTATCGACTCGGGTCAGACTCTCGAGCTTGTGCACCCGCTCGTCATATCCGATCTGGCGGAACAGGTCGGCGAGCGAAGCGAACTGCCCGTAGTCCTCGGCAAAGATGCTCTCAAATCGTTCCGATTCGAGCTCGGGATTCTCAACTACATACTCCATGTACTCGTGCTCGGCATGGTCCTCGAAGTGGGCATTCAGGAGATAGCTCCACTGGGGCCGGATTACATAGAGGATCCAGGAAATATGATAGTAGAAAAAAGCTATTACCTGCGGGATAAACCCATGCAAAAGCAAGTTCTCAGCGATTCCTTTCTTGGCGGTACGCTCTTGAATGATGAGGAGATGCCACTGCTCGTTGTCTTGTTGAAGGCGGCTTTCCTTGACACGGTCGAAGATGCGACGTGCAAAACCAGGATCGGCATGGGTGTGGGTCATAGCAACGTACGCCACGTTCTCCCAAGCCTGATAAGGCACGCGGGCGATGATTTCGAGCACCTTGAATTTCGACAGCCCTTTCTTCCGTCCGTATAGAAGATCCATCGAAAAGAATAGAAGGCGGGCCAAAATGCCGTAGCGCATGCGCGGCGATGCGAGCGTCTGCCGTTGCTCGCGCTTGAGCTGCTCCGAGTTCAAACGTTCCATTAGAACTTGGTTTTCTACAATCCTATGCGAGCATGGACAAGGGTCGAATGAATTGCGATCGAGAGCGCCACAGCGAGAGAAGTCCCCAGGAGCGAGAGAGCCAGTGCGGTTTGAAACGTACGCTCTCGCTCTATCCGTTCGCTGTACTTCCAGAGAAGTCCCAGAAAGACCAGCCCCAGCGGGATCAGCGAGAAATCGACAATCGGATGCGCGGTAATCAAGAACCAACTCGCGCTGGGGTGCTCAGCGGCAAGCCACTCGCGGAGTCCAACCCGAGGCATGCCAAGAAGCCACCCGCCGTAGAAAATGTGATAGAGCAAGAGAAGCAGCGGACCGAGGACAAGGTAGACAACGCCCATGGCGATCCGCGCTGTCGGCCATGTGGCTTTAATTCCCAATAGCGTCATGACATAAAACGCAATGCCGCTTCCGATGGCCCATCCGATTGCCAGGCTGAATGTGAGGACAACGACGAGGAAGAAACCCGATACAGCGTAGAAGTCCTCGGGCACAAACCCCCGCCCCACACCGAGGAGGGACCAGGCGGAATGGCTTGCCGCTACAATGATAAGCACGAGGACCGTCACGGTTGCCGCTGCGATCAGGACGGGCCGCCATAGCATTTTCAGCCAGGGGCGGTACTCTAGTCGTTCGAACTGAATCTCCTGCGTTGCGCCAGCGTGATTCATGGCGTCCTCCTATCTTGGGGCTGCAGCTGTAAAAATGATGAAAAGCCGCCCTTGCCATCGCCTTGCATCATGACCACTGCACCGTGGCTTGCAGACACCAAGGCAAGATCTATTTTCCCATCGCGGTTAAAATCAGCGGCCGCCAGAGCGATGATGTCCTGATTGATGCGAAGAGGCGCCACGACAGTAAATCCGCCCTTGCCATTGCCAAGAAAGACGGAAATTTCACCCGCCGTTCGGGCCGAACCGGCGAGATCGAGAAAACCATCGCTATTGAAATCGGCTGCTACGAGCCCATGCGGATTGTCGCCCATGGGAAGCATCCCAATCTTGCGCAGCATGCCGGTGCTGTCACCTTCAAGGAGGACAACGGCGTCTTCTCCCGCACAGGCCACGGCCAGATCTTGATGACCATCGCCATTCCAATCACCAGCTACAACGTAATGCGGAAACCGTCCGACTTGAGTTTCTCTGGCAACGCGAAAAGTGCCGTCGCCCTTTCCAAGCAAGACAGAGAGCATGTGTCGCGCAAATGTGCCGACTACGAGATCGGGAATCCCGTCTCTATTTAATTCAACCTTGGTTACGATATGGGGCGCCCGGCCTACTTCATAGGTAACGGAAGGCTTAAAATTTCCGCCAAGATTTTCCAGGATGAAAAGCCGCGACTCTTTCGGCAGGGCGACCGCGAGATCCAAGCGTCCGTCGCGGTTCGTATCCAAGGCGACCGCAGAGGCTGGGCCAGGAATATTGGTGACGTCACGAGATTTGGAAAGTTTTCCCTTTCCGTCTCCGAAATAGAGACTAAGATCCCCGCCGCCGGTATTTGCCGTGACGAGGTCAACCTTGCCGTCACCGTTAAAGTCCCCGATCTCTACCCAGCTGGGGCCTGTGCCGGTAGCGTAGCTGTGGTTGGAAGCAAATCCGCCCTTGCCGTTGCTTAAGAGAATAGCGACTTTGCGCTCGGCGGCGGCCGGAACAGCAACGTCGGGGATGCCATCGGAGTTAAAGTCGCCGACGGCGATTGCATGCGGAACGCGTCCGATCGTTTCGTTTTGAGT
>JBOHVR010000286.1:0-3786 GCA_050735755.1 Binatia bacterium | reverse complement strand
GGATTGCTCAAAGCAGATGCTGATCGAGAGCGAGATCGGCCGATCCTGCGCATATTTTGTTCCCAGGTACCCGCTAAGAATCAAAACGCCTTTGTCATGGGTGCGGCCACTGAGTTTGGCTTCCCTTTCAATATTGATGCTGCCGCCGCGGCCCAAAAAAATTCTCGCGGTGATGCGCGACGGCTTGCCAAAGCTAAAATCACCCATCCGATAAACGGCCAGGCCGTTGACTTGTCCAACCGCCACACCGTCAACGTCCACCAACAAAGTTCTATTCGCAATCAGATCCTGGATTCTGTTCTCCACTAAGTTCAACCGGAAAACTTTTTCATCAATCGCGCGTTGGACATGCTCGCCGGTGACGAGCGCCGCGGCGCTCTTGCCCGCCCAATAGTCGGCCTCGACGAGCACGTCGGCAATTTCACTGAAGCGGGTCGAGAGCTTTTCCTGGTCGGCAACAATTCGCGCTCCATATTCGACAACCTCGGCAACGCCGCTCGAGTCAAAATGCTTCAGCCCCTCCCGCTGACAGTAAGCGGCGACAAAACAGGCGTAAGCCACAATGTTTTCTTTTGAGCGGTCCACTTGAAAATCGACGTCCGCCTTGACTTTAAAGGTCTCGCGGAAGTCCGGGTCAGCCGTTGAAAGATAATGATAGGTGAGCGGGTCGCCGATCATGATGACTTTAATATCCGTTGGAATCGCTTCGGGCCTGAGACCTTGCGGTGGCATCCAGCCGAAGACTGTCGCGGGCTCCTCCAGGAAAAGCTCGTGATTTTTGATGACTCTCTTCAGTGCTTCCCACACGCCCGGATTCGCCAGGACGTCACGGTCGTAGAGAACGAGATAGCCGCCGTTGGCGCGGCCGATCGAGCCGGCTTTGATCTTGGTAAAATCCGTCACCAGCCCGCCAAACGCCGGTCGCTTTTCGATGACTCCAAACAGATTGTGATAGGTCGGGTTATTCTCGATGATGATCGGGCGGCCCTGAGTGTCACTGTTGTCGACGAAAACGTTAACGCGATACGGCAGAAAAGGATCGCCCGCTCCTTCCGCGTCGGCGCCGAAGGGCAGCATCCTGACCTGGGGTTCACTGGCCGGTTTAAAGTGATTTAGGTTTCGCAGCACGTGTTCGCGCACGGCCTCGAGGTAACGAATGACTTTAGGATAGGCCTCGTATTTTTCCTTTAGCTCCAGGAGCGGAATGCGAACCATATACTCGCCGACCTGCTGGTCCAAAGCCTCAAGTTGATCGTTAACCTGGCGTTCTAGTCGCTTCCCAGAGCGCAGCGCCTCCTCCACTTTCCTCTCGATCACAGCTCTCTTGTTCTCCACGGCTTCCTTTTCCGCAACAGGAAGAGAAAGATAGTCTTCTTCATTCATCGGCCGCCCGTCTTTGATGGGAATTAAGGCCATGCCGGCGGCAGAAAAGCGCAGGCTGAAGCCGCTATCTCTCGCTTCAATCATGAGTTCTTCCATTTTCTCCTGGTGTCGTCGCTGCGTCTCCTCAATCATGCCCTGGCGCTGCCGGATGAAGTCTTCGCTCTCAAAGGTCTTTCTTACCTCGCGTTGCAAGGTTTGAACGAGATCCTCCATGTCCTTTTTGAGAACCCTCCCCCAACCCCGATGAACGTTGACAGCCACAGGACGATCAGAGTCATTAAAATTGTAGACGTAGCACCAATCTTCAGGAAGAGCAGAGTCGGGCGCCGTTTGTGCCTTGGCCGCCGTGATTTTCTTCAAGAACGTTCTGATAAGACTAGTCTTGCCGGTGCCGGTCAGACCCGTAACGAAAATATTGAAGCCAGGTTTTCCGACTCCCAATCCGAATTCGATTGCCCGGATGGCGCGCTCCTGCCCGATAAAGTCCTCTAGGGGAACCATGTCGGCTGTGCAAGTGAAAGGAAGCTCGGACCGGTTACAGGACCATCTTAGGTTTTCTGCCGGAACCTGAGAAATCATTTTTCCTCCCGTTACGACCGCTGCAAAATTGAAACACTCCGAGGATATTGACTCTGGCGGCTCAATTCAACTTAATAATCCCTGCATGAGCCCGCGGACTCGCGCCGGCCGCTCAAGTCGCTCAACCGGCGCGGCCTATGATCATGCAAACCCGAACCGTCCACAAGCGCAACAAAGACGATCCGAATTAACTTCATTCTATTGAACCCGCGAGACGCCCTCTCTATAATTGAGCCGCAATGCGGCAAAGTCTCTTCCTCCCCTGCGTGCTGTTTCTGTCGACTTTAGCGGGCTGTTCCTTCCCGCTATGGCAAAGCGAAAAAAACTCCTCGTCTCACACCTACAAGGAAGACGAAGAAGTAAAAATCAGCCGGGAATTTCGGCGGGAAGCCAAAAAGCACCTCAAGTTCGTTCGTAATTTCGAAGTCGAGCGATACGTCGATCAGATCGGTCGTAGACTTCTCGCCACCATGGGGCCACCGCCCTTCGATTACCGGTTCTTCGTAATCGATGAACCCGAGCTCAACGCCTTTGCCATTCCCGGCGGTTCGATCTATGTGCACAGCGGACTGATCGAGAAAATGGACAGCACGGATGAGTTGGCCGGTGTCATGGGGCATGAAATCGTGCACATTAAAGGCCGCCACATGGCGCGGATGTCAGGTCCTGATTTACTTAGCCTGGCGGGGCTTTTGGGAATCTTTTTGGGCGGAAGCTCGGGTACCCAAGCGGCCGCAGCCCTAGGACAAGCTGTGGCGCTGACGCGCCAGCTCGCCTATGCCCGGCAGCTTGAGCAGGAGGCTGACACTTTGGGAATCAAATACATGGCGGCCGCCGGTTACGATCCCAGAGCAGCCATAGGTTTTCTTAAGGTCATTGATCAGGAACGACTGCTTAACCCGGTCGACATTCCCCCTTATTTAATGAGTCATCCTTTGAGCCAAGAACGTATCAGCAACGCAGAGGCGGCTATCCGCTCCCTGAGACTGGAGCACACAAGGTCGGCAGACCTGCAAACCATCAGGAAAATCAAGACCTTGTTACGTCTCGAACGTCATGAAACCACGGCTGTGATCAAAGAACAGGAGGAATTGATTAAACGCACGGGCGGAAAAGCGGAAGAAAAACATCTTTTGGGAATCGCCTACTATCAAATGGGGAATTGGGAAAAAGCGCGGCAGAACTACGAGGAGGCCAGAAGCCAGGACCGTGCCCTCCCGGGAATTGACCGCGACCTAGGCCGCCTCTACACCCAGACGGGTCAACTGCGTCTCGCCCGCGACGCGCTTGAAAGAGCGATTAGTCTGCAGCCCAAGGAAGCTTTGAATTATCTCTATTTGGGAGAGCTCAACGAAAGGGAATCCAACCTGCGTGAAGCCGCGGGAGCTTACATCAACGCGCAGAGTTTGGCGCCCCTGTGGCCGGAGCCGCCGCAGCGATTAGGAACCGTTTACGGCAAGATGAGCCGGCTTGGCGACGGCTACTATTATCTGGGTCGCTCTATGCTACTCCAAGATGAGTACGAAAAGGCCATCGCTCAATGGGAGCGAGCACTCAAAATTTTTAATGAGAACTCGCCTCGTGGTCAGATTCTCAAAGCAGAGCTGGATTCACTAAGAGAGCGCGGAAGGTAATTTACAGGACCCGCGCCTCTGCTATCTCGGCGAGGCGGGCTCGCGCTTTTCTGCATGCCTTTTCTTCTCGCTCCACCAAAGACTGGCGCAAATAAGCGGGATCAAAACCCAAAAAATCGCAGACAGTGGCAAAGCAGAAAAGCCAATCGGACGATGGGTCGCGGATCCAGTTTAGCGCGTCCTGATAGAG
>JBOHVR010000285.1:0-5519 GCA_050735755.1 Binatia bacterium | reverse complement strand
GGCAAAGCCAGCATGCGCCGGCGCTGGAATGATATACCGGCCCGCCTTTACTGATCCGGTATTGCAAAGTGGTTACAGCAACCAACCGACGCCCCGCTTCGCCTGGCCGTCGGCTGCTGTAACATTCCCTTGCTTCTACCTATCAATTAATTCCATTGGCTGCGAATTCATAAGGACTCTTTCTTACCTCGCGGGCTGTCTCCCCGAATATCTGCCGGGGCTTTATCTGCCTCTGCTTCCGGCGAATACGAGTGCGATTCCTCCGACCAGCGCGATTGCTCCCACAACCGGAGGAAGGGGAATAGTCTCCTTTCTCTCGGTTGTTGCCTGCAGCGGGCCGAGATCGATAACCTTCTCTCGTTTAGTGTAGGTGATGCCCTGATAACCGAAGGCGACGATCGCAAGGACGATTAGAATGATGCCGACGATCGTTACAGGTTTCATTAGTTGGACCTCCTTTCTTTTTTTACAAGAACGTTGGGCCTTGTAGTCGTAAGCCGCGTTAGCCAAATCTAGTGTAATCGACGGCAACTTGCATGCCAGAAAACAGAATGTTTCTTTATATAGCGGGTGATGTGCGCTGTCCTACTTCCATGGAATCACGGGGGTCCGATGTTGCAACAGTGAAACAGTACGCACGAAATGTTGGAACTTGACGAGTTGTTCTTTGCGGGATAACGGATGATTGAGTTCTTAGGGTGACGGGTTAGAATATTGCGCCGGCGGGTTATTCTAAAACTCGATTCCAGGAGGGGCTTATGCCAGAAATCGCCGATGAAGAGGAAGAGCAGGATAGCACGAAGGGCGCGGCTGATGAAGCGCAGCGCGCTGCAGACTCCGTGGCGGGGGAGTTTCTCATTCACCTTGGACACAGAATTAAGGATATTGCGGGAAAGATGCGCGACGAATCCTTGCAGGAGGCGGTGCGCAGCACAACGACTAGAATTGCGGATGGACTGGAGAGCGCCGGGCGCTATCTGGAGGAGGAAAAGTTTGACAATGTCGTTACCGATGTGATCCGGCGCTATCCCGTGCAATCAGTCTTTGCGGGAATGGCCGTAGGTTTTTTTCTGGCCCGGAAAGGCGGAAAGTAGATGGGCTCGCAGCCTCCTCCGGACGTAACTATACCTGCGCTCGTGAGCGGGATTCTGAGCGACGTCCGCGATCTTCTCTCAGTGGAGTGGAAGATTGCATGGTCGCGCTTCCAGGAAGAGCTGCGCAAGGCGAAGGCGAGCGCGGCCGCGTTTGCCTTTGGCCTCGGACTCACGCTACTGGGGACTCTGCTTCTTATGCAAATGGTCGTTCAACTGGTTTACGATTATTTCAGCTTGCCCTTATGGGGGTCCTATGGAGTTGTGGGTCTGGCGGGGCTCGGAATCGGCGCCCTGTTTTTTGTCAAATCCCGGTGGTAACGAACAGCCGAGTTCACAGGGGAATCGCGATTACTGGCATCAGGAAATGGACTCTGTAGCGGATTTGGAAAAGAAGCGCGAGCAGGCGCAGGCAGCGCTCGCGCGCAAGCTGGGTCTCCTGGAAGAGCACGTCTTCGGCACCATAGAAGAGACGAAAAACACGCTCAGGAGAACAGTAGACCTGGAATATCAGGTTAAGAATCATCCTCTCGTCACCGTCGGCTTATCAGCGCTGCTCGGCTATCTAATAGGACGACATTGGTTTCAGGATCCCGCGAAATTTGATTCCGCCCCCGCAGACAAGACCGATAGCAGAGCCTTCCGCGGACGCAATTCTTCTGAACTATGGGATGAAGGTTTAGCGCTTCTCAGGAGGGTAGCTTCGGTTGCTATCTCCGATCTTGTCGTGGACTGGGTCAAGGAAAGGAGACCGCCGGCGCCACCTCCGGAAAGGGGTCGGGCGGGGCCGAAATCTTAGAGTCTCACCATTTTCACTCCTTGACGATCTATGCCCTTCACGGTTCCCTCATTCCATTTTTAAGGCCCGGTCCCAGAATCAAGAAAGCAGCGGCAGATTTGGCGCGAAAATGGAACAAAAAACTGCCTGTTTAAGCGCCGATTGCGCGAACCTCCTCGGGCCAGAGCAGATTTTTTATCGCGTGGCGGGTGGCATATTTATTGCTGTTGAAGGACAGGCGCTCTGAAGAAACGCTCGGGGAACGACAAATGGCTTTGGAAACAAGAGACGACCGCAGACCCAGCCTCTCCTCTTTGATTAGCGGCATCTTGCTCGATGCGAAAGAACTTTTTGCCCACGAGTTGCAGTTAGCAAAGCTCGAGGTGCGGCAAGATATTCGCCAAACCAAAACCGCCGTCGCGGCTCTGTGCGTTGGTTTGGGAACGCTCGGCATCGGCATTACGATGATAATGTTCGCCCTCGTCCACTTGATTGCGGTCTCCACCGGCTTGGCTCTGTGGCAGTGCTACGGTCTTGTTGGTGTGTTGATTTGCGTGATCGGGTTTGGGCTCCTAATGTTGGCGAAGAAGAAAGCCGGGGACGTCGATTTCATTCCGGAAAAGACGGCTGAGGCTGTTAAGGAGGACGTAGGATGGATCAAGACGCATATGATGATGCCCAACAAAACCGAGAGCACGCGCGAGAGGCACTGACGCAGAAGATCGAATTGCTCGAAGAGCGAGTCCGAGGTTCGGTCGACGAAGCGAAGGCTGTGGTCAAGCAAAAGCTCAGATTCTCTTATCATGTAGAGCGGCGGCCCTGGCAAATGCTGGGCCTCTTCGTTTTGACCGGCTTTGTCATTGGCCGGGCGGTAGGGCGAGACCGGGCCCGGCCACTGTACCCAGCGGAGCCGTCCGCGTGGCCGGAATCCAAGAGCCTGAGAGGGCAGGGCGGGCCGGACCATAACGGAATGTCCGCCATTAAAGGCGCGGCCGCCGGGATTGTGACTTCGGTTGCGGTGCAGCTTTTTAAGGAGGGACTGGCCGCGGCGGCTTCTAAAGTAAAGACCTCCGGACTAGGCAGGCGAGGCAAGCTATTCCCTCATCAGCTCGAGCAGCCCGCCACGGAGTCTCGCGGCCGCGAATTTAGGTAGGTTGCGGCAATGAAAGCGGCCGGGCTGCGGGAACTTCGTTGGAGAATTTTTCTCATCGGTAGCGCGCTGTTGATATCGGGATGTGCCATGAGAGACGGCGCATCGCCTCCGCTGATCGATGCCGCGTCGCTTTCCCGAGTCACACCCAAAAGCCCCAGACAAGAATTTGGCTCGGTGCAGGTTGGCACGGCTTCCTGGTATGGTCCCAACTTTCACGGGCGCAAGACCGCCAGCGGCGAATTGTTCAATCAAGAGGCTCTCACTGCGGCTCATCCCGTTCTTCCGATTGGAACCCGAGTGAGGGTGACGAAACTAGACACGAATCAGTCGGTCGACGTCGAGATCAATGATCGCGGCCCTTTTGTGAATGGACGCATCATTGATTTGTCCTTTGCCGCAGCGCGGGCCCTCAACATGTTGGAGGAGGGCACGGCTAAAGTCCGGCTGGAGATTCTTTTCACCCCTCAAGAATCCTCGTTTCAAGATTTGAGCCATACCAATTAACGCTGGTCGGGCCGGCCGTTCGCTCTGAAAGAACTTGTGAAAGCCGACATTCCTACCAAAACCCGAGAAACGGACTCGCCCCGGCGCAACCGTATCGAGCTCGGCAGGTTGTTGCACCCGATCGATGTGCGCTCGCGCGCGCTCCTGGGAATCCTTATCTTGGTGTCCCTGTATATGCTGAAGATCGCCAGCACTTTTTTTGCGCCGGTCGTCTTGGCGTTCCTGCTACAGTCGGTATTCGCGCCGGTCGTGCGCGCACTGTCGCGCTTGTGGATTCCTCGACCGGTGGGCGCGGCCATGGTTCTCATCGCCGTTCTTGGGAGCGCCAGCTACGCCATTTACAGACTGTCAACGCCGGCGGCCGCATGGATGGCCAAAGTGCCGGAGAGTTTGGAGCTTGTCGAGTTGAAGCTGCGGGGCTTGAAGAAATCGGTTGAGGATGTGAGCAAAACGGGCGAGCAAGTGGACAAAATCACCAATCTGGGCTCCGAAGATAAGACGCAGAAGGTCGAAGTGAAGAAGCCGGGCATGGGACAATTTGTTTTAAGTCAAACGCAGGAATTCCTTGTCGCTGCGGGCGTGATGTTTGGATTGTTGTATTTTCTTTTGGCCTCCGGAGATCTCTTCTTGCGCAAGCTGGTTGCGGTTCTTCCTCGATTCGAGGACAAGAAGCTCGCCGTGGAAATTTCCCATCAGATTGAGCACGACATTTCACGTTATCTTTTTACGATTACCGTCATCAATTGCATTTTCGGGGCGGCGGTTGGGTTTGGTTTGTTCCTGCTCGGGCTGCCCAACCCGGTCCTCTTCGGAATTATCGCCGGGTTTCTAAATTTTGTTCCTTACGTTGGAGCGATCGTGGGTATGGCGACCGTCACGCTCGTGGCCGCGTTGATGACGGAGGACCTGACCACAATCTTACTCGCCCCGGGCCTCTACTGGGGCCTTAACCTGTGCGAGGAATATATTCTGCGGCCGGTAATCATGAGCCGCCGGCTGACCCTCAATCCTGTCGTCATTTTTATCTGGCTGATTTTTTGGGGCTGGATGTGGGGCATTGTCGGCGCCCTGATGGCAGTGCCGATGCTCGCCGTGTTCAAGATCATATGCGAGCACCTTGAACCGTTGGCGCCGGTGGGGGAGTTTCTCAACTCGTAGCCTAGACGCCTGCGCAATTGAATTTCGGTAAGCCGTCGTCCGTTCGCATGAGGCGATCCGGGCCCAGGCAACGGACTTACACTCGGTTATATCGGTTACCCTCAACTCTTGGTCTTGTTTTATCTTCTACGTCCGTTCTCGACTTTTCTATGAAGCCGTATCAACACTGAGACAGGACGTCTTATCGTGAATGTTATAAGCCCGCGAATCACCCTTGAAACAGCCGGATCTCTTGGCATGTTCATTGCGAAAATCCTTTCAGGACTTATGTCCAAGGAGGGGCTATGAAAACTGTGACAGGCATTTTTAGATCACGCGCCGAGGCGGAGCGTGCCGCCGAGCGGCTGCGGCGATTAGGAATGGCGGACAAGCAGATCAGCATTTTGACTCCCGAAGCCTCGGACGCGGAGTTGAACGCCGTTCCGACGGCGGAAGCCGAACAGCCCGGCATGGGAAAAATCATCGGCGGAGTGGTCGGCGGGGCCGCAGGTCTTTCCGGCGGTATTCAAGCCGGGGCAATAACGGGACTTCTTTCTCTTCCGGCCGTGGGACCCGTGATCGCGATTGGTTTTGCCGGCGCTCTTCTCGCAGGGATAGTCGGCGCCAAGGCCGGTGGGGCGTTGGAGTATGCTCTCCGCGACGGTTTGCCCAAGGATGAAATCTATTTCTATGAGGATGCCCTTAGGAAAGGGCGTTCGGTGGTGATTTTCCAAGGCGACGAAGGCGAAGAAATTCAGACGGGGCGCGAAGCTCTTTTGCAGGCGGGAGCCGAAAGCTTGGATGCGGCGCGGGAACAGTGGTGGATCGGTCTCCGGGACGCGGAGGAGGCGGAGTA
>JBOHVR010000284.1:0-4448 GCA_050735755.1 Binatia bacterium | reverse complement strand
CTGTTGATCAGCAGGAGAAGGACCGGCCAGATGAGAAAATAGCCGAGCGACAACAGCACGACCGCCATAATGAAATGGCCGGTGCCAGGGCGCGTTGCGGCCGGGGCTGCTGCTACCCGGAGATCTTTAACGACATCGGCCTGTTGCATGGTTGACCCTGGCTCTACAAGAGGGTTTCTAGTTTTGAGTTTCGGGTTTCGAGTAATGGATGATGGAGTGCGGGAGCGCCGGAGTACTGGATTATCGGCAGCCCATCGCTACAAGATTCCATTTCTCCGTCCCCGCAACCGAAAACCCGAGACTCGAAACCCGAAACTTTGACCTTATCCCGCGGCTTCTTTATGCAAAGCTCACCGAATTCGTGAGACAGGACGGTTACGTCGTCGTTATCGTAAGTTCAAGCATCTCTTCGATGCGGGGCTGATTATAAACTAAAGAAGGACCTGAAGAGCATGAAAAAGCGGCGGATCGTGCCAGGGCACGCGAATCAAGTGGCCATAGACCCCGACGATCAGGCCGAGGAATGCCAGCGCGATGCCGCCGGCGAGAAAATAATTCGCTTTGCCAAACCAGACCATGTAAACGAAGACCCAGAGCGGCAATGCGACGTGAAATCCGACCAGCCAGATCCCGAGATAGAGGACCCCGATCGCCGAAAGGATACGAATCCACCGCTTGCCTTCCCCCTTGGGGTCGTCGCCGACGCGAAAGCCCATGTCCATTATCTGACTCGGCGTTACCACTCCGACAGCGCGGCTCCAAAATAGAATCCTGAGGACGTAGATGATGCGGATGATGAGGAAAGGGGTCCCGATGATCACGGCGAGCTGCGGCACGAGCCGTGCCCCCCAAGGCCAGTCCCGTGACGGAATAAAGAGATAAAGAAAGAAGCCGGCCACCGCGAGAAGCAGGATCATCTCCCCTACGATCTCAACCGTTAGCTGCTGCCGCAGAAAGGCGGTCTTCGACGCGCTTCTCTGTTCTTCGACTGCCCCCGCGCTCTCTCCAGTCGCCGCCCCGAGCGGCATCGATGCGACCAAGCGGCGCACGCCGCGCTGCATTCGGAGCGATCCGACTATGATCAGCAACATAAATGCTGCGATCGCGAGGAATTGGGGCCGCGCGAGCATGGACGCGCCATACGCGGACACCGACGAATACATGAATTGTTCCAAGGTCTGGCTAAGCACAGCCGCGATGAGGATCGGCGGTCGCGGCCACCCGTACCGCTTCATAAAGATGCCCAACGCCGCGAACCCGAGCGCCACCATGAGATCCCCGAGCGCGAATGTCGCCATGAACGCCGAGAGCGTGACAACGCCGATAGTCACCGGCGCGATAAGATTCGGCGGGATAGCCGCGACCCGCGCAATGATCGGGCTTGCGAGCAGCATGATCGGGACGACAACGACGTTCGCGAGCGCGATGACGTAGACAAAACTGATCGTCAAATCGAGGTTAGTGGTAAGCATCTCCGGCCCCGGCTGGATTCCATATAGAATGAACATCGCCAGAAGAAGCGCCATGCCGCCGCTTCCCGGAATTCCAAAGCCAACGGTGGGAATAAGATCGCCGCCGTCCACGGCATTATTGGACGATTCGGCCGCAATCACGCCGCGCACGTCGCCCTTGCCGAAGGTCCCCTTTGCGCCCTTCTCCGTTGCGCGCGCCTGCGCGTACGAGATCCAGTGCGCGACCGACCCTCCAACCCCCGGAAGCGCGCCGACAAACACGCCAATGAGCGACGACCGCACGATCAGCCACTTGTGGTTAAGCGCAATCTTCATGCCGCGGTAAACATCTTTGCCCATTCCCTTCAGCATCTCGTCGAGCCGCTGCATGGCGATGGGAGTATTGCCGACGACAAGGTCGATCGCTTCGGGAATGGCAAAGATGCCCACGACCAGGGGGACGAGCGGTATACCGTCCCATAAATAGTGGATCCCGAAATCGGCGCGGACGACGCCTCCGATTGGCGAGTAACCGATCATCGCAATGGCAACGCCCAGCATGGCGGTGAGCATTCCCTTTACAAACGCCCCGGAGCTGACGATCGCGACGGTCATCATACCGCTCAGCGATAGAAGAAAAAACTCGGCCGAACCAAACAGAAACAGCAGCTCGCGCATCACCGGAAGAGAGAACAGCAGAGCCGCCGCGCCGACAAGACCGCCGATGAGCGATGCGGTGTAACTGGCGCCGATCGCCACGCCGGCGAGCCCTTGTCTCGTCATGGGATAACCGTCGAGAATTGTCGCTTGGGAAGCGCGCGAGCTCGGGATGCCCATGAGGATGGACGGCAGAGGTTCGCTCGCATCGTTCGCGGCAGACTGGAACACAACGATCGTAATCGCCACCCACGGGTCGAGGAAACCGACGAAGCCGAGCACGACCGCTGTGATAGGCAAGCCGCCGCCCGGCATAAGCCCGGATATCAAAGCGATCGGCAAAACCGCGAGCATGCCGAGAATCGGGCCCGTTGTGAACAGGCGCTCGGCTGCCGCGATCGCGGCCTCAAACATCGACATCAGTGTCGAACCGACTTACGTGTCCAGCAAGCTGGACGGGTACAGCTCTTCAAGCTTCATCTGCCGCGGCGTCACTCCCTGCTCGTAGGTATATTGCAGGTATGTCTCGAGCACTTTTCTGTTGAACGCAATCCCATGGCGCGCCAGCGGCTTCTGCAGCGCTTTTTCCGCCTCAGGCGGAACGAGACCGCTCTCCAGGTGATAACCCACGTGAGCCATGCGTTGTTTGTCGGCCAGCTCGGCCGCTTGCTGAAACGCCTTGAAAAGATTTAGCGCCGCCCACGGGTGCTTCTCAACGATCTCGCGTTTGATCACCGCGCCATGATTGATGGGGTACAGCCCGGTTTTCTGATAATAGCGCGCGCACTCGCCGTACACGTCCGGGAAAAGCTGGCGAATCTCCGGCGCCTCGATGCCCGGTCCGTGGCCGGCGTCTACCGGCGCTTCAAGCGCCGCCTGCAGCTCGCCCGACTTCAACATCGACAAGACGGTCTTCCCATGTGGAATGTCATTCAGTTTGATGCCTGCAGGAGGCGTAAAGCGCGGGTGGGGCAGAAACCCCGCAGGGGCGTAATCCGGCTCGACCTGCCGCCAAAATGTCATGTCCTTGGGATGTATGCCGTAATCGTGCTGGAACATTCCGCGGTTCCATACAGCCGGCACAGATTGATACGTCCCGACGCCTACCTGCTTGCCCTTCAGGTCTTCCGGTTTTTCGATGCCCGAGTCTTTGCGCACCAGAATGTCCATATGAAAAAACCGCCGGCTCATGAAAACTGGAAAGCCCACCCAGCGCTTATCGCCTTGCGCGATCGACATGATGAGCCGCGTCATCGACATCTCCGAGAAGTCGAAGTCGCCGTACATGAGCTGCCGCCCGAAAAGCTGGCCGGGCCCGCCGTTTACCCGATGCACGATGCTGCCGGGGCCGAACTTGTAGATTTCCCCCCCGGCCACTCCCATGTTGGGAATCGTTTCCAACCCGAAATGCGGTTCCCGAAATACCGTGGGAATTAACTCAATCCCTTCCGGCTCGATCGTGCCGTCGAGAATCGGCCAGGTCCGGGGATTCGACACTACTCCGATGCTTAACTGCAGCTTTTTCATCTATTGCCTCCTTGTAAAATAAGCCGTTTGCGCGGAACGAAGAAACTACGGGCCAGACGAGGAGTGTCTTGTTCTCTCACGTATCCAGTACGCTTGCAGGATAGATCTCTTCCAATTTCAGCAGCCGTGGAGTCACTCCTTGCTCGTGAGTGTACTGAAGCCATGTTTCGAGGACCTTCCTGTTAAACCGAACGCCGTGCCGTGCGAGCGGCTTCTGCAGCGCCTTCTCCGCCTCGGCGGGTATCAGTCCGCTCTCCAGATGATAGCCGACGTGCGCCATGCGTTGTTTGTCGGCCAGCTCGGCCGCTTGCTGGAAAGCGTTAAAAAGATTCAACACCGCCCATGGGTGTTTCTCAACGATCTCCCGCTTGATCACCGCACCGTGATTGATGGGGTACAAGCCGGTTCTCTGATAGTAGCGCACGCACTCGCCGTACACGTCCGGGAAGAGTTGGCGAATCTCGGGAACGTCGATGCCCGGGCCATGCCCGGCGTCCGCCGGCGCCTCGAGCGCCGCCTGCAGCTCGCCCGATTTCAACATCGAGACGACAGTCTTTCCCGACGGAATGTCGTTGACCTTAACGTCCGGCGGCGGCGTGAGGCGCGGAAAGGCTACGAACCCCAGCGGGCCCCGGTCGGGCTCCTTGTCTCTCCAGAAGATCATTTCTCTTGGGTGCACGCCGTAGTCGTGCTGGAACATGCCGCGGTTCCATACCGCGGGGACGGACTGATAGGTTGCGATCCCTACGTTCTTGCCCCTCATGTCCTCCGGCTTTTCGATGCCCGAATCTTTACGGACCAGAATGTCCATAT
>JBOHVR010000283.1:0-3149 GCA_050735755.1 Binatia bacterium | reverse complement strand
ATTGGTCGCCCTCTTCATCGCTGGATATCGCTACGGCAGCAACTGGACAATTTCTGCCGATGGGACTTTCACCCATAAGAGCAGCAGCGTGATTCGCTGCACCAGATCCGGACGTGCAGCATTACTGCAGGCCAAAACGATGTACGACTTCGGCTCTCTGCCGCCTCTCGTCTTAGTTCTTCTCTGCGCGCCGGTGCGGTCGGCGGTGAGTCAAGTCTCCCAGGCGGTTCGGCGCGAAGGGAGCTTTTATCGGCCTGTACCAGCACACAATCCAAGTTGGAGGTGAGCATTCATGTTTTGCACTCAATGCGGAACCAAGATCGACGAAGGGAAAAAATTCTGTCGAAATTGCGGAGCAAAGACGACTAGGGAGGCTGAGGCGGTTCCGCCCGGTCCGGGGGCTGAGCCTGATCCACCGCTTGCAGCGGGTGCAATCGAAACACCGACAGGATCGAGGCCGGCGCCGGTTTATGATCCTGTAACGCGGCCATTGCCGGTGGCGCCGGCCGGGGCAGGTCGAGGAATCAATAAGCTAGGCGTGATCGCGGCGGCGGGTATAGCGGTAATCGTCGTGGGCGTTGGCATCTACTTGGGAACTGACCTGCTGCGGCAGCCAGTCAAGGAGGAGAGCGCTTCCGTGAAGGAACCTGCGGCGAACGCCACGGAAACGGCTGCGCCTCCTGCCATCGAAGAAGCCAAGGCTACCAGCGAAGCGATTGATCCCACTGTGACCTCGACGGTTCAATCCCCGCCGTCAGAACCTCAGTCACCTTCACCGGTGGAGGCCCCCGAGCTTCAGCCCGAAGTTACACCCTCCACATCACCCAAGAGTAACACCGAAATGTACACTCGAAACGCTCCAAGTCCTCCCACTGTAAAAAATCCTCCGGCTTCGGCGCCCGTGGCACGACCTCCCGTTCCGGCAGTCGCTTCTCGGCCGCCCGCCGATCCCGGAACCTATCAGACCATTCGCGCCACCACAGTCTTCGCGGGACCGTCGGCTTCATCGAGGATCGTCGCCAACGTCGGCAGCGGGATACAAGTGAATGTGGTGGGCTCAAACGGGGATTGGCTGGAAGTCCGCTCTAAGCACGGCAAGCCGCCGGGATTTATTCGTCGCGACGACGCGGTACTGATCGAAAGAATAAATTAGAGCATGCCAAACCATAGAGCTCGAACACGGTGCCCCGCTGCGCAGGTTGACACGAAGCACGATTATTACGCAGTGTCGGGACTTCAATGGGCGGAAACGGCTGGTTGTGGCTGCGGGCATGCGTCGAGGTGCTCCAGGGTGCTTTCGCGCGGCTTGTCGGCATGAGATGGGCCAGCTTTAGCAAATCAACCTAGGCTTCTAATCGGCGAGGAGGACACATGGAAATGGCTATTGCCACGAATTTGAAATCGATGGACTTGGTGATGCTCGCCCGGGCATCCGAGGGCCTCGCCCACTGGCGCGGGATCGCGGTAACTTTTCTCTCGTTCCTGATAGGAGGGGCGTTCCTTTTCCTCGGGGTATACGTTGCGGGGACATCGCCTGGGGTTGTGGGGAGAGTGTTCCTGCTTCTCTGTTGGCTCCTGTACGCGGTGATCGCGGGAACCGGCGTTTCCGCGGCCGGCATCATGCTCCTGGATAAGGCGCGCGGCGCGCCTCCCCGGTCATTACCGGATGCGCTGGTGTTTGCGCTGGTCTGCCTTCTTAAGTTCTGGTTAGTCGCAGTAGGTCTAGTTCTCGCTGCCGCACTGATGATGCTGCTGGCCGCCATTGTATATTTTGTTTGCAAGATTCCCGGAGTCGGGCCATTGCTGCTATTTTTCGCCCATCCAATTCTCGTAGTTTGCGCGGGCTTATTGGCTTTCATAGCTTCGGTATTCGTTGCGCTTGTCATGCCGGCTTTGTGGGACGGTGATACCGTCACGCAGGCGATCGCCAAAGCAATCGCGATTCTGAAGGAACGATTTATTATTGCTGTCCTGAATTTGCTGGTGATGGCCTTTGTGACAGCCATCATTTTAGGCGTAATCGCCGCGGTTATTCTTCCCGGCTATTTCTCGATGAGCGCACTGGCTGCAGGCGTGATTGGCGCCAACCTGGCTGGCGGTATATCAATGTTGACGAATCTGCCGTTCGCGCTGACGTATCTGCAGGGAGGGGAAGGCGGTCACGTGCTGGCTGTTTTGCTCGATACCGTGGTGCTGGTGATGCTCTGCATCTCCGCGGCGCTCCAGGTGAAGCTGATGGGGATCAACCTAGTCTATCTCGGCGTTTCCGCGGGTGTAGATACGGCCGCCGCGGAGCGCATGCTGAAGCGCCAATTCGATCAAGCCAAGGCGAAAGCCGATGAGGCCAAACAGCGTGCCCTCGTTGCGGCTGAGCGCGCCAAGCAGGCGGCGCAGCAGGCAAAGATCCCTGCGCCTGTGGCGGGAACGAGCTGTCCAAGCTGTCACTCGCCTACGACATCTGACGATTCATTCTGCGAAAGCTGCGGTTACAAACTGAAGTAGGATTACGGAGCCCTCACTGATCGCCGCTTAAATCAGCCTCATGAAAATCGGCATTATGTCTCGGGATTTTCCCGCGAGCGTCACGTTGCCCCGTTGCCAACCTTTCACGGTGTGATCACGATGTAAGAACAAAAAGGGAAGCACATGAAAAGCCGGATTGTTCAGATTGGCGATTCACGCGGCATAATCAATGTAGCCGACTCGATGCGGTCCACTCTTCCGTTTTGTGCGGCTCGCCGTATTCGGCACTAACCAGGCCCCCTCGTCGTCCAACATGGCTTCTTCGAAAAGCCTGGTCAAGAACAGGTCAAGCATTTGTAAGTTGCCGTGTCTCTTCGCTGCGGAGACGGCCGTCCATATCCCAAGCCAGGAAATCAGTCGGATCTCCTGGGAGTCGATGTTTATCTTTTCCCCTAGGCTAAGAGCCCAAGGGGGCCTGTTCGTACTTGGAAACAAGGTCGTTGTTTCGCTCATGGGAGCCTCCTTTCCGTCGTGGGCTCTGTTCGAAATAGTGAGCATGCTACAAGTGGATGTGAGCAAAGCTGGTGCCAGATAGCTAGGAGGGAAGAACCATCTATTTTCCATAAATTCCAACCAACTATACAAATTACCCAATTATCGCCCTCACCTCCGTGTCTGCTTTCTTC
>JBOHVR010000282.1:0-5688 GCA_050735755.1 Binatia bacterium | reverse complement strand
CCTCATCGTACCCCTATCTTATCTCCCCAATCTCTTGGTGGAAGAAAATTGGCCCGCTTATCGGACGCTGCCGGCTCTCGCGGCGATTATCGTCATTTACTCTTTTTTTGCTCTTTCGGGATACTTGAAGTTGCTCAATCGCTTCACCGCGGTGCCGCCCGCGGCGGGAGTCTTGGCTCTCCCGACTCTCCTATGCTGTTTTTTGGCCGCCTCCAACGTCAGAGCGTATTTTTCTCTTCCTTATTCGATTGAATATCAATGGATGCGCAGTCAGTTGTTGAGCGAAGAACTGGCGACGGCGCGCAGGATCTATGTGATTGGAGCGACGTGGCGCGATTCCATTGCGCCTGGCGTGCGCTACGATGAATTTGGCCTGCCGTTTTCTGCCCAAAGCTATGCGTTAAAACCAGCGGTCTACGTTTTACTCCGCGAGAACAGGCCCGAAAAAGCGGAAATTCCCATCGACGTGGCTCCGGTTGACGGTCCGGCCCTTTCCGCGCCCGGTTCGCGGGTAGTGGATATGACCAAGATTATGTCATTCAAAGGCCGCATCTGACTGGAATTAGGATTGAGCGTTGCGACTGCCGTCATGATCGACCCACGAAGACCTGATTACAAAAACAGTCCCGTCGCCTGTGAGCGCCCGAAGTTTGATTACGCTCCTGCCGAACCGCAAGCGCAACCGCAGGTCACCATTGTGACGCCGTTCTTCAATACCGGCGCCGTTTTTCATGAGACCGCTGTTTCCGTGCTGCAGCAGTCCTTTCAGCAATGGGAGTGGGTTATCGTCAATGACGCCTCGACAGATGCGCGCGCGCTCGAGATGTTGCATGGGTATCGTGAGAACGATCCCCGCATACGGGTTATCGATCAAGCTATCAACCAGGGACCGAGCGCAGCGCGCAACACCGGCTTTCAATCAGCGCGGGGAACATGCGTCGTGCAGCTCGACAGCGACAACCTGCTGGAGCCCACGGCGATTGAGAAATGGTTTTGGTTTTTGGAGTCGTTCCCCGAATGTTCTTTTGTCAAGGGTTATTCCGTAGGGTTCGACGCGCAGGAATATCTATGGAGTGAAGGCTTTCACAGCGGGCCGGCTTTTCTGGAGCGCAATCAGGTCGATACCACCAGCATGATTCGCAAGAGTGTCCACGCTGCCGTGGGTGGATATGACGAAACGATCCGCGAGGGTCTCGAAGACTGGGAATTCTGGCTTCACTGCGCCAGTTGCGGTTTGTGGGGCGGCACGGTGCCGGAATATCTGGATTGGTACCGGCGGCGCGACGATCACAGCGAGCGATGGGCGAACTGGGATAAAGGAGAGCGACAAGCCGCCTTTCGTTCCAAGCTGCGCGCCCGTTATGGGAAGCTGTGGCAAGGACCCTTCCCACGAATCGCATCGCGCTGGCATCTGCCGAACGAAGCGGTCCCGGACGAATTGCCTTGCGAGAACCGTCTGAGCAAACAAAAACCCCGCCTGCTAATGGTTGTGCCGTGGCTGACGGCAGGAGGGGCGGACAAATTCAATCTCGATTTCTTGGGCCAAATGAAAGAAGGCGGATGGGAAGTGAGCCTGGCCACCACGCTCCAGGGAGATCATTCCTGGCTTCCTGAGTTTTCACGGCTCACTCCCGATGTTTTCGCTTTGGATCACTTCCTGCGGCTGGTTGATTATCCGCGTTTTTTGCGCTACCTCATCGCCTCGCGGCAGTTTGATGCCGTCTGCATCGCCCATAGCGAGCTCGCTTATCTGCTGCTGCCCTATCTTCGGGCTCACGCTCCCCGCACCGCCTTTATCGACTTCTGTCACATCGAAGAACTCCCCTGGAAAAACGGCGGGTACCCGCGCATGGCGGTGCAATATCAGGAGTTGTTGGATCTCAACATCGTCTCCTCGGCTCACTTGAAAGACTGGATGATCGAGCGACGCGCGGATCCCGCGCGCATCCGGGTTTCTTACACCAACGTGGACACGAATCAATGGAGTCCGAACGCTGAGTTGCGCGCGACGGTACGCCGAGAGCTCCAATTGGAAGACGACGTTTCCGTAATCCTGTACGCCGCGCGCGTATGTGCCCAGAAGCAACCCAAAGTCTTCGCGCGCACGCTGCTTCAACTAAAGGCGGACGGGTATCGTTTTGTCGCCATTGTTGCGGGAAATGGCCCGGATTTCGACTGGCTGCGTGGTTTTGCTAAATCGCACGAACTCGGTCGCAAGATTCTTCTGCTGGGAACAGTCGCTTCTGAAAGGATCAAGGGACTTATGGCGGCGGCCGATGTTTTCTTTCTACCGTCGCAGTGGGAAGGCATCGCTTTGACCTTATACGAAGCCATGGCATCTGGTTTGCCGGTCGTCGCAGCCGACGTGGGGGGGCAGAGGGAGCTGGTGACTCCCGAATGCGGGATTTTGGTGAGAACCGGCGCCGAGCAAGCTGAAGTGCAGGCCTACGCGGGAGTTTTAGCGGAGCTGTTAACGGACCCGGTCAAGCGCCGCCTCATGGGAAGCGCCGGGAAAGCCAGGGTGAGCGCTCACTTCACGCTGGCGAAGATGGGAGAAAATATGTCCCGGTGTCTGGCCGAAGCGCTGGAGCTTCATCGAATTTCTCCTCGCCCATTACCCAGTCTGGGTCTGGGAAGAGCATGCGCGGCGACGGCGGTAGAATACATCCGGCTGTGTCGCTTGTCCGATCAACTTTGGGTTGAGCACACTTCCAAGGATTGGCGCGCGCGGTTCTACCAGTCATTGAGACTTTGCGAGCCGGCGTTCAGTTGGGCCGTAAATCTGGGCTTCACCTGGCTCGTTCCGGTGAAGGAAAAAGTGAAGCAGATCCTCGTGCGGGCCGTCTAGCGGTCGTTTTATGCGCTGACTTTTTACCCTCAGTCGAAGCGTCGATCCACTGCCCTTTCATACGATACGAACGGTGAAGGCGAAAGGGCTAAACCAAACTAGGCTCGGTCAAGCAGGGAACTAACATGCCGATAGCCGTCCTGGACGTGCAATTCGAACGGCTCCCGACTGAAATCGCCGGATTACATCCATACAGTGCCGCTTTGGTTTTAATCCGACTCCGCGGGCGTCCCGTGGGTCAGGCGCTGCTACCCGTGGTTGGGGGAAAGATTTGTGGAGGTCACAAACTGCGGGATGCGCTCCTGACGGAAGCCAACTGGAGCTTCTGGGAACATTGGATCAGGGACTATCTGGATCACCGCGAAGAAATAACGGCAACCCTGATTCCTAATGCGACGGTAGCCGTTTGCACTCGTGACCGGCCCGAGGATTTGCGGCGTTGCCTCGATGCGCTGATGTGTCTGCCAGATGATGGGCAAGAGCTGCTCGTTATCGATAATTGCCCGTCAACTCAAGCAACTCGCCGTCTCGTAGAGCAGTATGACCGCGTTCGTTATGTGCGAGAAGACTGCCCCGGCTTGAATATTGCACGCAATCGGGCGCTACGCGAGGCTGAACAGGATATTCTTGCATTTACCGACGATGACGCTACGCCAGATCCTGGTTGGCTACGCGCTCTGATCAAGAATTTCGCCGACCCTCTCGTCCTGTGCGTTACCGGGCTTACGATGCCGCGAGAGTTACAAACCGAGGCGCAACAGTCTTTCGAACATTTCATCGGCTTTGGTGCCGGTTTTAGACGCAATGTCTTTGACGGAGTAAATCACAACCCGCTTGAGGGCTGGATTGCCGGAGCTGGCGTTAACATGGCTTTGCGCAGGACAATCTTGGAGCGCGTCGGTCCGTTCGATGAAGCACTGGACGCCGGAACACCCACGCTGAGCGGCGGAGATAACGATATCTTCTCGCGCATCCTTGCCGCAGGATACCGTATTGTCTATGAACCGGAGGCACTCAATTGGCATCGCCACCGTTACTCATGGACCGAGCTGCGCCAACAGTTCTACAGCTATGGAGTAGGGGGTTTCGCCGCCTGGACGCGCAGCCTGCTTGTTGACGGAAAGCTAGGAGTCCTTAAACAAACGTGGGCGTGGCCCCAAAGCTTATTGCCAACTCTAACGCGCACACTTCTGCGCCGGCCTGGCGGCATGCCGGTTGACCTGCTCCTCGCTCACGTTCTGGGTTGTGCCGTCGGCCCTTGGGCTTATCTCTACTCGCGATGGCGTGCGGATCGACGAATAAATCCGTATGGAAAACGAACCCATAATTAGCATAGTGGTTCCGACGCATAATCGCCGCGCGAGCCTAAAACGAACGCTCGATGCGCTGTGTCTCCAGACGTATCCCGTGGAACAAATGGAGCTTCTTGTGGTGGCGGATGGCTGTACAGATGAGACTCCCAGTATGCTGCGCGAGTATAGGGCGCCGTTTTCGCTAAAAAGCATCGAGCAACCCAATCAAGGCGCCGCGGCCGCCCGTAATCGAGGCGCAGAGGAAGCCAATGGGACAGTGCTTCTGTTCTTGGATGACGATGTCGAGCCGACGCCGCGTTTAGTTGAGGCGCACGCGCGTGCACACCAACACAAGTTGGGCCAAGTTGTGATCGGTCCTTATCCGCTCGCGCGGAAAAGTCATGCGGATTTTTTCGTGTTGGCCCAGCGCGCCTGGTGGGATGCCATTTTTGATGCCATGGGAGAGACCGGCCATCGCTTTGCGTTCACGGACTTGCTCGGGGGAAACTTTTCTATCGAGCCGGGGCTGTTTGTGCGAGTAGGTCGATTTAGCCCTGCCTTTCGGTGTCATGAGGATCATGAGCTGGGGATTCGCCTGCTCAAGGCCGGAGCGCAATTTTTTTTCGCGCCCGATGCGCTCGGGTATCACCACGAACAGGATAGTCTTAATTGTTTGTTGGCGCGAAAATACCAGGAAGGACGCGCCGATGTCCAAATAGCGCGCCTCTATCCGGGAATCCGCGCGGTGCTTCCGTTGGCTCACTATCGCTCAGCGCCGGCTTGGTTAAACCGCTTCTTGCGTATTCTGGCCTTTGCTACACCCAAAATCGGCGACCCGCTTGCGCGCTGCTTTCAACACGTCCTTAGCTTCCTAGAAAACGTACGCTTGCGTGATTCATGGAAGCAACTGCAGGATGCACTGAAGGATTATTGGTATTGGCGCGGCGTGGCGGAAGAAATCAGCCGCCGCACGTTAACGGGTTTGTTTGACAGAAATCAAGTTCGTTCAGATGTGGAAACGCCAGAAGTCGAACTTGACCTCCGCGAAGGGTTGGATCGAGCGGAGTCTCGACTCGATGAGAAGCGCCCCGATGCCATACGGATTTGCTACGCGGGAAGACATGTAGGGTTTGTTTTTCCACAACCGGGAGCGGAACCTCTTCGGGGCGCACACTTACGATCTATTTTGACAAAAACTTTTGCCGGCCCCGTGCTTGAGGCAATGGTCTTGCTCGGAAATGTTGATGACTTTGATACCGTTGAGCGACCTAAGCTGGCCAAGCTAGTACGAGTGCGTTCCTCCTGGTTTGGTCAGGTGAGGTCGGGCAAGGCTTGGTCTGAACAGTACGCTCAGTGGCTGCGTTTGGAGGGTCGAGAGTCGGAGGAACCAGCTCTGTTCTGGGAGCAGCAGGCACGAATCAGCCATCTTGAAAACGAGAAAACAGGCTTGAGCGGGCAGTTGAATTATTGGCGCTATTTGGCCGAGGAGCGTGAGAAGTCCATACAAAAACAGCAGCTCTTGATCAGCGAACTAGAACGAGACAAAAC
>JBOHVR010000281.1:0-3353 GCA_050735755.1 Binatia bacterium | reverse complement strand
TTGAAAACCTGAGCTCAATGAGATGACGCTGCAACTGACAAAACTACTATTGCAAGGAACAAAATATGAAAATTGATGGCACTCATTATTTCAACGCGCCGCGCAACAAAGTCTGGGAGGCGCTGCTCAATCCCAAGGTCATTGCTCAGTGCGTCCCCGGATGCGAGGAGCTCAAAGAGGTTGCTCCCGACCAGTACGAAGCCACCATGAAGGTCGGCATCGCGGGCGTGAAGGGGACCTATAAAGGAAAAATCAGTCTCAAGGAGAAGCGCCCGCCGACTCATTACATTCTCAGCGGCGAAGGGTCGGGTGGTCCGGGGTTTCTCCAAGGCGATGTTGTGATTGACCTCGAGGAGCAGGAGGGGAAAACGCTTTTGCGTTTTAGCACCGACGCCAAAGTCGGCGGGTTGATTGCCGGCATCGGCCAACGCATGATCGGCGGTGTGGCCAAAATGATGGTGGATCAGTTTTTCAAAAAGATGGAGGAGTTCGTCTAGCAGGTTGCTGATGAAAAGCTCTGCCAGCAGACTGCTCCAAAGATAGAGCCGGATGTCGTTTTGAACTGGTTGAACGGCTTTGAATGTTTTTTGGCTCAGCCGAGCGCCGGCGCGCCGTCGATCTGACTTTTATCTCGGCGTGCGCAAGAAGAACGTCTGACCCGTGATGTAGCGCGCCGGTTCCGCCAGCAGATAACGGATCAGGCCCAGAATCTCATCTTTGTAGGTGAGACCTCCCAGAAGCGGGGGCACGGCTTCACGCTTTTTCCATTCCTCCTCCGACGAGCGCCCGCGAGACATCGGCGTATCGGTTGCCCCGGGGGCAATCGCGTTCACCAGGACGTTATGCGGGGCGAGTTCCTGCGCAAGGGACTTTGTGAACGCGATGACGCCGGCTTTGGACGCGGCATAGTGGGCCGCGTTGGGCTGTCCCGAAACTCCGCGGCCTGAGGCGATGCTGATAATTCGGCCCGAGTTTTTCTCTACCATATGGGCCGCCACTGCCTGCGAGCACAGAAACACGCCTTTGAGGTTGACGCGCAAAACGCGATCCCAATCTTCCTCCGGCATGTCACGCACGGACGTGCGGGAAATGATACCGGCTCCGTTAAGCAAGAAATCGAGCTGACCCAGGCGGCTGAGCGCGGTATCCACCATCTGCCGCACGCTGGATTTGTTCCCTACGTCAACTTGCATGGGCAGAGCCATGCCGTTTTCTTTCGCGATCTCCTCGGATAAGGACTTTGCCGCTTCTCCATTAAAGTCGGCAACCACGACCTGCAGGCCGTCCTGCGCGAGGCCACGGCAAATCTCCGAGCCGATTCCGCCGGCGCCTCCGGTGACAATGATGGTTTTGCTCATAAGCAAGTTCCTTTGATAATGTGTTCGGCAAGTTATGAGTTTCTTCTTTACCAGAAATCCGCAGCAAAAGTCAGCTCGTCATATGCGGGCCGGAATCTGGAGCTTATGCCTGTAGGGCCCGGTCCTTGGTTGGTGAGTTTGCCGGTAGACAGCCGTTACCTGTACCGCTTCGCCGTGCCTGCGTTCTCTCTTATCTTCGATAGGTAAAGGATAAGGGGCCGGATCCTGGTGAAGCGCTCCGCAATCGATGCCAGAAACAAACGTCCAGATATTCTTAGGCCTTACGACAAGGAGTGCACAATGAGGCGATTATTTCGCGAGAATGGGCTCTCGATAGCACTGTTTGGGCTTTTTATTTGTTTCCAGATCGGACTGAGTTTCGTCGGGCAACGTCAATACAATCAGGAACAAAGCGATCACGGGCAAGCCACTATAGGTTATCTCGACTACGTTTTATCCGATGATTTCATGGAGGCGACGATGGAGAACTGGGAAAGCGAGTTTTTGCAGATGTTCGCCTATGTTTTTCTAACCACTTTTCTATATCAACGCGGCTCGTCCGAATCTAAAAAACTGGATGAACCTGAACCGGTCGACCGGGATCCGCGCCTGTCATCCAATAAAGACAGCCCGTGGCCGGTTCGGAAAGGCGGACTGATTCTGAAATTCTACGAGCATTCTCTGACTTTGGCATTGTTATTTCTTTTTGTTATCTCTTTTATCCTTCATGCCTACGCCGGCGCACGGAAATATAGCGGACAAGAACTCATTCACGGTGGACAGGGAGTGACCGGGTGGCAGTATTTATTTACAGCCCAGTTCTGGTTTGAGTCGTTTCAGAATTGGCAGAGTGAGTTCTTTTCTATCGGGATGATGGTGGTGCTGAGCATATTCTTGCGCCAACGTGGCTCGCCTGAGTCCAAACCGGTCGACAGCGCACATCTGGATACAGGCAATACATAGCCTTGCGGCTTTCCGGCTTCTAATGCCATTTCCATAGCCCTTCACCAGAGACTCCCCAATATGCCGCACGATCTGCCGTCCTGGAGTTTCGGCTTTGGGACCCAGCCCGAACTTTTCAACGAAACGAACTGCTCCGTGCGCCAGTTTCGTTGCTCCTAAACGGCTACGTGCAGTTCAAAGCTCGGTCGATCGTGTTAGTCGCAATGAGTCCGTCGTTAATATCAATGAGGATGGGTAGTTAAGTCCGATCTTGGGACGGCCGCCTGAGTCCGAAATCGCGGCAGCAGGACAATTCTGGCCGCGACCTTAAAAAAAGCGGCTACGGGCGTCCATGGCTCGATGGCGTCTTTATTGCTATTAGGGACGCGTTTCGGAACTGAGCATTCCGACGTTTGAAGCATCGCGAGCTCGCAGAGAAGCCCGCCCGGAAGCGGGCAAAGCGCAGCAGGACAAAATTTCGCGTTCACTTACCTGATCCGCTCGTTATTGATCGCGTATCAATGCAGGAGAGGAGACCGCTATGAGTTTAGACCTGATGAAAGAAAAAGGAATTGCACTTGATCAACAAAGGTTTGACTGGCGCGACATGGTGCGCGTCCCCACCAGTAAACTGGATGACGATGCCTTCACGCGTGTTCGGATCATTCTCATGAATGGTATCGAATCCGAAGCTCTCCGTTTCCAACATGCGTGCGCTCGTATGAACAAAAAGCTTCAGCTCGCCCTGGCCCAGGTACGCCGCATAGAGCAACATCAGCAAACGATGGTCAATTGGTTGTTGCCTTCCGACCTCTCGCCGCTGGAAACCACGATCGGTTTCGAGCAGGTCGCGATCGAAGTCACTGCCAGTGTGGCACAGCACGAGCCGGATGAATATCTAGCCCAGATCTATCGTTTCGGGCTGCTCGAGGACTTTGATCATCTGTATCGTTTTTCGGCATTGATGGACCGGGTCGCCGGAGCAGATTCCAATAACATTCTGCAGAGCTATACCGATATATTGCCTGGCCGTCCCACTTCAGTCGAACACCG
>JBOHVR010000280.1:0-6960 GCA_050735755.1 Binatia bacterium | reverse complement strand
GGATCTATCGACGTACTCGAACGGTTCCGCTCCTGGGGGCAAACAGTTATTCTCTCGGACGGTGACGTGGTTTTCCAGCCGCGGAAGGTCGAACGCTGCGGCATCTTCGAAGCGGTCGAAGGTCACGTGCTGATCTACATTCACAAGGAGAAGGCATTGGATGATGTCGAGCGGCGTTACCCGGCTGAGCACTACGTCCTCGTGGACGACAAGCTGCGCATTCTGGCCGCGGTCAAGAAAATCTGGGGTGGCCGCGTAACTACCGTATTTCCGCGTCAAGGTCAGTACGCTCACAACCCGAAGGCCGTCGCCGCATGTCCGCCTGCGGACCTGACGGTGGAGCGCATCGGCGATCTGCTTGCCTATGATCTCTCCACATTGCTCGAGGGCCAACAGTCGATTCAAATTTCTCAGGAGGTAACAAGATGAAAGCAACCCAACTGCTCCACGACCTGGGCCAGAGTCTCTGGCTCGATAACATTACACGCGACTTGCTCGACAGCGGCACACTGAAGCACTATATCGACGAGCTGTCGGTGACGGGGCTCACCTCGAATCCCACGATCTTCGACCACGCGATTAAAAACAGCACCACGTACAATGCCGCTATCCGCAAAAAGCTCGGCGAGGGTAAGTCGGGAGAGGAGCTATTCTTCGAGCTGGCACTCGAGGATCTCACGCGGACCGCCGATCTGTTCAGACCCATCTACGACCGGACCAACGGCGTCGATGGGTGGGTATCGTTGGAGGTTTCGCCACTGTTGGCCCACGAGACGGCCAGCACTCTGGCTGCGGCCAAGAGTCTGCACGCTTGGGCCGGGCGTCCCAATCTATTGATCAAAATTCCAGGTACTAAAGAAGGTCTGCCTGCGATCGAAGAGGCGATCTTCGCCGGCGTGCCTGTCAACGTGACGCTCCTTTTTTCCCGCGAGCATTACATCGCGGCGGCTGAGGCTTTCTTGCGCGGCATCGAGCGGCGCATCGATGCCGGACTCAATCCTGACGTAGGCTCGGTAGCTTCGGTTTTCGTGAGCCGTTGGGACGCTTCCGTCGTTGGCAAGGTGCCCGCAAGGCTGAAGAACAAGCTTGGCATCGCTATCGCAAAGCGCACCTACAACGCGTACCGCGAGCTGCTCGGCTCACCTCGGTGGCAGCGCATCTATAACGCGGGCGCCCGCCCGCAGCGCCTGCTGTGGGCCAGCACGGGAACAAAGGATCCCAAGGCCTCGGATGTCCTTTATATAAAGGCCCTCGCTGCGCCTTTCACGGTGAACACGGTGCCCGAGGAAACTTTGAAAGCACTCGCCGATCACGGTGAGATCAGCGAAATCATGTCCGCCGATGGCGGCGACTGCGAAACGGTATTGGACGAGTTCGCCACGGCCGGTATCGACGTCTATGACTTGGCCGCAAGGCTCCAGGACGAAGGCGCCAGATCGTTCGTCAATTTCTGGAACGAGCTCATGGGTGTCATCGCTTCCAAGAGCGCGACTCTTGCGAAGGCCAGTTAGACACGAGGAGTTTCATCATGAATGTGCTTGTTGTCGATGTGGGCGGAACCCACGTGAAGATCCTTGCCGCCGGACAAAAACAACCGCGGCAATTTCCATCCGGCCGCACATTGACCGCTCAACAGATGGTCGCAAGAGTCAAGAAGCTCGCAGGCGACTGGAAGTATGACGCGGTATCGGTCGGCTATCCGGGTCCGGTACTTCGCAATCGACCGGTCGCGGAACCGTATAACCTCGGACGCGGGTGGAGGGGATTTGATTTCAAGGCTGCGTTCAAGCAGCCAGTAAAAGTCTTGAACGATGCCGCGATGCAAGCCCTTGGCAGTTACAAGGGTGGAAAACTGCTCTTTCTTGGATTGGGCACCGGTCTCGGTTCCGCCATGATCGTAGACGGCATCGTTGAACCCATGGAGCTCGGTCATCTGCCGTACAAAAAGCGCACCTTCGAAGATTATATAGGTGTCCGCGGCTACGAACGCCTGGGCAAAAAGAAATGGCGGAAGGAGGTCGCGGAAGTTGTATCCCGCCTGGTGGCCGCTCTGGAACCAGAGGACGTGGTTTTGGGAGGAGGAAACGTCAAGAAGCTGAAAGAGCTGCCTCCGGGTTCTCGCGCGGGCGCGAACGCCAATGCATTCCTGGGCGGATTTCGCCTTTGGCAGGCAACGAACGAGCGCGATTCCTCGAATTCCGGAAAGGCTCGTCTTCGTGCCAAAGAAAAGACTAACAAAACGACCGCGTGTCTAGGGTGAGGGGATTCATGATGAAGACGACGAACGTTGATGACAGGCTTCTTTACGGAATCGTTTTAGCCGCGGGCGAGGGGAGGCGATTGCAACTGTACGTTCAGGAAATCAGGGGTGAGGCGCTACCGAAACAATACGTCAACTTGATCGGAAGACGCTCCATGATCGAGCATACATTCCATCGCGCCGAGAAATTAATTCCGGCAGAGCAGATACTCACGGTAGTCAACCGGCGGCATCTCCTGCGCGCCGAGGTCTGTTTGCAACTTGCCAGCCGCCCTCGAGAAACTCTTGTCGTGCAGCCCGCCAACAAGGAAACCGGACCCGGAGTACTGCTCGCGCTGATGTTTGTCTACAAACGCTGTCCTCAGGCGATCGTTGCCATCTTTCCATCCGATCACTTTGTTCTGGAAGAAAGTCGCTTCATGAATCACGTAAAGCGCGCTGTACAGGCGATCAAACAGGACCCGTCACGCATCGTTCTTCTTGCCATCGAGCCGCACGAGCCGGAAACCGAATACGGATATGTCGTTCCCCACGAGGATGTCGGCGAGCTTTGCCGATTTGGAACCAGGAGAGTCTCCGCGTTTATTGAGAAGCCTAGGACCGAGTTAGCCTCGGAACTCGTGATGGGGGGCGGATTGTGGAACACAATGACCATGGTTTTCAAGGCCTACACGCTTTTGCAGTTGGTTCGCGGCATATATCCCGTTCTCTATCTTGATTTCTGTCACATTCTTGAAGCTCTTGGGACTAGGGAGGAACGGCCAACGATCGACGAAGTGTACGAAAACCTAGAGCCGGCAAACTTTTCTAAACAGATCTTGGAGAGAATCGCCGTTGACTACCCAGAATCAATATCAGTTCTTCCCGTGCGTGAGGTTTTTTGGAGCGACTTGGGTTCCCGAGAGCGAGTGTTGCGAGTTCTGCGGAGACTCAGTCAACACCAAGCCGAAGAGATTCAAGTCGTGCCTGATTCCACGAAACCTTGGCAAGCAGAGATCAGAGAATGATAGGCGGCTACTGCGAGAGACATGCAATTTGGATGTGCACAACCGGAAACTGAATGAGAGGACTTAAGGATGAATCCAACAATAAAAAACCCACTCAGGGAACGTCAGGCATGGAATGCGCTCGCCGCTCACCATCAAAGTGTTCGTGAGCTACATCTGCGCAAGCTCTTCGCGGATGATTCCAGACGCGGCGAGCGCATGACGGCCGAAGCAGTGGGTTTATACCTGGATTACTCGAAGAATCTCATCACGGACGAAACCCTCAAGCTGCTCCTGCAGCTCGCCGATGAATCCGGACTGCGAGAACGCATCGACGCCATGTTTCGCGGCGAGAAGATCAACCTGACGGAGAACCGCGCTGTTTTGCACGTGGCCTTGCGCTCACCAAGAGCAGCATCGATCGTTGTCGATGGCGCCAACGTGATATCCCAGGTCCACGCGGTGATCGATAAGATGGCGGATTTTTCCGCGCGGGTTCGAAGCGGCGCCTGGAAAGGTCACACCGGCAAACCTATTCGCAACGTCATCAATATTGGCATCGGCGGCTCCGACCTCGGGCCGGTCATGGCCTATGAAGCATTGAAGCATTACAGCGAGCGCGCCATGACGTTTCGGTTCGTCTCTAACGTTGACGGCACCGACTTTGCCGAGGCGGTTCAGGATCTCGCGCCGGCGGAAACTCTCTTCATCATTTCTTCAAAGACTTTCACCACCCTTGAAACCATGACTAACGCGCATACGGCGCGCGACTGGTCGCTCGCAGGTCTCGGCGACGACGAAAAGTCGGTCGCCAAGCACTTTGTCGCAGTATCGACCAATGCGGCTGAAGTGGCGAAGTTCGGCATCGATACGGACAACATGTTCGGCTTTTGGGATTGGGTTGGCGGCCGCTACTCCATGGATTCGGCCATCGGTCTTTCGACGATGCTCGCGATCGGGCCGGATAACTTCCGCGCGATGTTGGAGGGCTTCCATCAGATGGACGAGCACTTCCGCACGGCTCCATTTGAGCGCAACTTGCCGGTGCTCATGGGGCTATTGGCGGTTTGGTATGACGACTTCTTCGGCGCCCAGACTGTTGCGGTCCTGCCATACGAGCAGTACCTGAAGCGATTTCCAGCCTATCTGCAGCAGTTGACGATGGAGAGCAACGGCAAGCACGTCACCTTGGATGGCAACAAAGTCGCCTACGATACAGGGCCGATCTACTGGGGCGAGCCCGGCACAAACGGCCAGCACTCGTTCTACCAATTGATTCATCAGGGAACGAGGCTCATTCCATGCGACTTCATCGCTTTCAACAAGACGCTCAACCCGCTTGGCCGGCATCACGATATGCTGCTGGCGAACGTCTTCGCCCAAAGCGAAGCGCTGGCCTTCGGTAAGACGGCCGAAGAGGTCAAAGCTGAAGGCACGCCGGATTGGCTCGCGCCGCATCGCGTCTTCGAGGGCAACCGTCCATCGAACACGATCCTTGCCGAGCAGCTCACGCCGGAAACACTCGGCAAGCTCGTCGCGCTCTACGAGCATTCAGTCTTCACCCAGGGTGCCATCTGGAACATCGATTCCTTCGACCAGTGGGGTGTTGAGCTGGGCAAAGTGCTGGCTCAGCACATCATCACGGAAGTCGAGAGCAAGCCGGAGCCCGCTCTCAGTCATGACAGTTCAACGAACAATCTGATTCGTCACTACCGAAACCGTAAGGAGGCGTCATGAAAACGCCCGGCGTTAATGAACAGCAACGGCAGCAGATGAAGACACATCGCGGTTTCATTGCCGCGCTGGATCAAAGTGGTGGCAGCACGCCCAACGCACTGCGTCTTTACGGAATCAAGGACGGCGCGTGGTCCAGCGAGGATGAGATGTTTGCGATCGTGCATCAGATGCGCACGCGCATCATGACCAGCCCGAGCTTCACCAGCGAGCGGATTATGGCAGCCATCCTGTTCGAGAACACCATGGACCGGGACATCGAGAGGCGGCCTACCGCGGACTATCTTTGGCAGGTGAAACATATTGTGCCGTTTCTGAAAGTGGATAAAGGCGTTGCCGCTGAGAAGAACGGAGTGCAGTTGATGAAGCCCATGCCGGAGCTCGCCGCGTTGCTCGACAAAGCCAAAGCGAAGGGCATCTTCGGTACCAAGATGCGCTCGCTCATCAAGCAAGCCAATGTAGCCGGCATCAAGAACATTGTGAGTCAGCAATTCGAAGTAGCCGGGCAGATTATCGCCGCGGGCCTCTTGCCGATCATCGAGCCGGAAGTTGACATTCACTGCCCGGAAAGAGCCAGGGCGGAAGAGTTCCTCAAAGCGGCCATCCTCGAGGAGCTGCACGAACTGCCGGCCGGTCAGCTGGTCATGCTCAAGCTCACGCTACCGGAGCGGGACGACTTCTACGCTGATTGCGTCAGACATCCGAATGTCTTGCGGGTGGTTGCGCTGTCGGGCGGATATGCGCGGGAAAAAGCCAACGACCGCCTGCGCAGGAATCACGGCGTCGTGGCGAGCTTTTCGCGGGCGCTGGTAGAAGGGCTGTCGGCCCAGCAATCCGATACCGAGTTCAACGCCCTGCTCGATGCATCCATTCAGAGCATCTTTGAGGCGTCCAACACCTGAGCAGGCATGACCGGAGAATCGGACGTGAAGGAGACGACGCGGGGCGACCACGCTAACGGTTGGAGAATTATGACCAAGAGGGATTTGGGATATGGACAAGGGCATCGTTAAAATTGCCCCTTCCATTCTCTCGGCTGACTTCGCCCGTCTGGGCGAGCAGGTGGCTGAGGCCGAAAGGGCGGGAGCCGATCGGATTCACGTTGACGTCATGGACGGACACTTCGTGCCCAACATTTCGATGGGGGTCCCGATCGTCGATTCGCTCCGGCGGGTAACCTGTTTGCCGCTGGAAATCCATCTGATGATCTCGGACCCGGATTTTTTTCTGACCGAGTTTACCGACGCCGGCTCCGATTCATTTCTGGTCCACTGGGAAGGCAACAACAATCTGCATCGCACAGTGCAGCGCGTGAAGGCGCTCGGCAAACGCGTCGGTGTCGTCATCAATCCGGCGAGCCCGGCGGCAGTGCTGAAAGAAATTCTCCAGGACGTGGACCAGGTGTTGGTCATGACGGTCAACCCCGGTTTTGGACACCAGCGTTTCATCCACACGACCTTGCCAAAGATTCGCCAAGTCCGCCGGATGATCGATGAGATCGCATCCGGCTGCGACCTCGAGGTGGATGGCGGCATTGATGCGGCGACTACGCCCTTGGTGGTCGACGCAGGAGCCAACGTTCTGGTCGCCGGATCGGCAATTTTTGGCCACGACGAAGGGGTCATAGCGGCCATGAAACAGCTGCGAGCAGCGGCGAATCAAGCTTGACCTGACATGTACGGCGTGAGGACGAGTGATGAGTGTAACAGTCTAAAAATTTTCAGGAGGAGAAAAAATATGCAAATCGGAATGGTTGGTCTTGGACGAATGGGCGCGAACATGGCGCGGCGTCTGCTCCAGGGGGGACATCAATGCGTGGTCTTCAACAGGTCGCCAAAAGCAGTAGAGGAGTTGGTCGCGGAGAAAGCCGTTGGCTCCTCCTCGCTCACTGAGCTTGTGACGAAGCTGACGAAGCCGCGGGTTGTATGGCTGATGGTGCCCGCAGCGGCCGTGGACCAAACCATCGCGGATCTCCTGCCC
>JBOHVR010000279.1:0-5855 GCA_050735755.1 Binatia bacterium | reverse complement strand
GCCGGGAACATGGACGCCATTTACGCTAGCAAACTATGTGCGCGCCTTTTCTCATCCTGCGCTCTACACGGCGATTCTTAACTCCCTGATTTATTCTGTGGGCGCCGGGGGGATCTCTTTTATTGTGGGCACCTCGCTTGCGTGGTTCACCGAACGGACCGACATGCCCTTCAAGGGACTCATCTATGCTTCGGTATTGACGGCGATGATGATTCCGGGAGTTCTGTTTACGATCTCATGGATTCTGTTGCTGTCACCCAAAGCGGGTCTCATCAACGTTTGGATTATGAAACTCACGGGTATGACAGAGGCGCCTTTTAATCCTTATAGCCAGGCGGGAATGATCTTCGTTTCCGGGATCGATGATTTTTACACTCCTTTCTTGTTCATGGCGGCGGCGTTCCGCTCGATGGATCCATCTTTGGAGGAAGCCTCGGTTGCCGCGGGGGTGAGCATGCGAACGACGTTTTTCCGCGTCACGATGCGGCTCATGCTCCCCGCGGCGCTGGGAGTAGCGTTGCTGATTTTCATTCGCGGAATCGAGGACTTTGAAGTTCCGGCGCTGCTGGGAATTCCCGCGGGCATCTACGTTATGGCGACGGAGATTTATGTCTCGGTCAGGCGACCACCGACGGATTTCAACTTGGCGGCCACTTTTTCCATGTTTTATCTGCTAGTCGCTATGGCCGGGCTTTACCTCTATTTCAGGACCATCAGGGCGACGGAAAAATTTGCCGTGATCACAGGGAAAGGCTTTCGGCCCAGCATTATTCGCATGGGCAAGTGGCGCTGGCCCGCTCTCAGCGGCTGTTTGTTGCTCATCGGCGTGACGGTTTACTTTCCGCTGGCGATTTTGGCCTGGACCTCTTTTCTTCCGTGGTACCAACCGCCCTCGTGGGAAACCGTGCCGCTTCTCACGCTGCGGAACTTTCGTTGGCTGGTGGGCGACGAACTCATCGTCACGGCCGTCAAGAATAATTTCCTCGTGGGAATTTCCGCGGCGCTCATCGTGACTCTCTTCGGGGCAGTGCTTTCCTGGATTGTTATTCGCACGCGGCTGCCGGGGCGGCGCATTCTTGACGGCCTCGCGTTTTCCGCCACGGCGTACCCGAGCATGGTGCTCGGACTTGCCTTGATATGGTTCTATCTAACCGTGCCTATCCCGATCTACGGTACCTTGTGGATTCTCGTGGTGGCTTATGTCACCAAGCGATTGCCAAGCTCGACTCGGGTATGTTCCGCCGTCATGTCGCAGATTCGAAAAGAACTGGAAGAGGCCTCGGAAGTCTGCGGGGCGAGTTTCCTCAGGACGTTCGCATCCGTGGTGGTTCCGCTTCTGATTCCCGGCCTGTTCGTGAGTTTTGTTTCCACTCTTACCATAACCTTCAAGGCGCTTTCGCTGCCGGTTCTGCTCGGACATTCCGGAACCGAGCTGGTGCCTGTGCTGATTTTTGACATGTTTGAGTCGGGACGTTATCCCGAGGTGGCGGCGTTGGGTTGCGCGACCATCGTGGTCATCACCGCGGTTACGCTGCTATCACGACGCATCAGCCAGCGCTTTGGGTTGAGCTCCGCGCTGGGATAAATCGTGCATGGGCTCGTGACCGTGCTCGCGATCGAGGAGGCGACAAAGAAAGGCAAGTAAAAGGATGAACGGAGCAATGAAGCAGGTGGGCTTTTTTATCGGTCTATGACATGATTGACCTAAAGTCAGGTCATGCGGCAGGTGAAAAATCAGCAAAACAAAGGATCGCTTATGAAATGGCTGACGATATTCGCAATCATTCTTTTCCCTTTTAGTAGCTGGGCCAACGCGGAGGATCTCTTTGTCCCCCTCAATAAGTTGGCTCCCGCGAAGCGGCAGCAAAAGCTCATCGAAGGCGCGAAAAAGGAGGGGGAGGTTATGATCTACTCCTCCTCCGGTTTGGAGGAAATCCGCGCCCTAGTGAAGGCATTTGGCAAGAAATATCCCTTTTTGCAAATCCGCTACAACAAAAAGGGCGGTAGCCAGTTGTTCACCGTCGCTCAGATGGAATTTGCCGGAAAGAAGTATCTCGCGGATATCTATTGGGCCGGATACTCAACGATCGGTCCGATGCTCAGGGAAAAAGGAATGTTGGGCCGGTACATCTCTCCGGAGGGCCCGGCTGTGGGTGACGACTACAAGGACAAGGAAAATTACTGGACCGCCACGCGCATCTCGATGGCGATTTTCGCCTATCATGCGAAAAAAGTTCCGGCGGATAAAGTGCCCAAGAATTACCCAGACTTATTGGATCCTTTCTGGAAAGGGAACATTTCTGTGGATAGCAGCCCGGGGAGGTTTACTCATTTGCTGGCGCAAAAATATGGTTGGGAGAAGACGGAGGACTTTCACAAGAAGCTTGCCGAGCAAAATCTCAGAATCCACCGCGGCAGAACTGCCAGGGTGCAGCTTATCCTGGCCGGCGAGGCTCTCGGCGCGTTGGACATCAATGCCGATAACATTATCGGCATGCAAAAAGAGAACGCGCCCTTGGACTTTGCTGTAATGGACCCCACATTGCTTTCATTGACCTCAGTGGCCCTGCCGAAAACTCCACCGCACCCGCACGCAGCGGCGCTCTTCTATGATTTTATCTTATCGAAAGAAGGGCAGGGAGCGCTTGCGGCTGAGGATAATATCCCGATCCGCGACGACGTGGAGATCAGGTCTAAAGATTTAGGAAAGAGATACCGGGATGGCAGGACGCAGAAGAAGTTCATCATTCAATCGCCGGGCACCTACGATCCGGCAACGGAGGAAAAGAACGACCAGCTCTATGTCCATACGCTGCTCAAGAAGGGCAGATGAGCGGGCCAGTCTATTTTGTGGCTAGGATCAAAGTCGTGCCGGGCAAGGTTTCCGGGATGTCGCCTTTCACTTCGAAGTTTTTGAACCCCGCCAGGCGGAGCCAGCGAGAATATTCCGAAAGCGTGTAGCACTCTCCCGCGGGCGTGTGCGTGAGAGTGTAGACCGAAAAACGCAGGGCAAAGCTCGGCGCCGTGCGCTCTTCATTCGGAAGAAAGTCATTAATTACAAAAACTCCGCCGGGCTTCAAAAAGCGAAGGGCTTTCTGAAAGAGCTCCTGGTTGCCTTCGGGCGACTCGAAGCGGCAAAAGTTGCTGGCCAGAACGAGATCGTAACGGCTCTCTTCCATAGGCGCGGAACGAAACTCGCCGTCGACAAAACGGATTTTTCCATCAAGCCCGCGCTCGCGGTTGAGCTTCTTGGCGACGGCATTGACATTGGCCCAGTCGATCTGGGTGATGTGGGCGGTCGGATCGCGCTCGAGGATCGTCATGCCAAAGATGCTCGAGCCGCCGGCGATGTCGAGAACCTTAAGCCCTCTTTTTTGCTCACCGATCTTCAAGATGCGGCATAATTCCGTTGCTACCGGTCGCGCGATTGGGAGAATCCCGACGACCAGCTTTTCCCAAACCTGCAACTCGCTTCCCGTGTCCATTCTTCCCAGCGGCTTTCCCGTTTTGAGTGTTTCCTTAAGATGGGCGAGCCCGTCCCACATTGCCAGTGCAACATGGCGAAAATCGCCGACGTAATTTGCTTGGTCTTTGACGAGAAAAGATTGGCTGATCGGCGGCAAAAAATATTTTTGTTCGCGCTTCTCAACCAGCGCGAGCGCGATCAGGCTGTCGAGGACGATGCGCGTCGCGCGCGGCGCCGTGCCGGCCGCGCGCGCGATTTCCTCGTGGGTGTGCAGGCCGCGATGAATCCAGGTGAAAAAATCGTATTCAAGGGCGGCATCCAGGATCCGGCTGTTGCCAAAATCGGCAAGAAGCCGCAGCAGCGGGTGGAAGGAAAGTTGGGACGATTGTTTGTCGCTCACAGGCTGTAAAGGCCTTCCTTATTGATATACTGGTAGACGCCCTCGAAGAACCAGGCAAAGTAGGCGGTGCCGGTGCGCAGGCAATACTCCAAGCTAAAGCCGGGCCGAGTGTCCGCGCGGCCTTCTTCTAAAATTCGGCGCAGAACCATCCAGTCCAGGTCGGCATGGGCGAGCACGCCGTCAGCGTGAACTTCGAGATCAGCCTCGGAGTGCACCCTGAAGTAGACGATCTTTTCCTCAGGCATTTTGTAAGCTTTGCGTAGCGCAGTGCCGAAAAACTTTGCCCAGTGGCCAACGCCCTCTTCGACGCAGAAAGAAGCCCACCATTCGGCCATTGTCCCCTCGTAGAGAACGCCGCGGTAGTACTCCAAGAAAGCGCGGCACTCCGGCAGCATCTCATAGTCGATCATTTCTTCGTCCTTGAGGCCGAAAACCTTCCCCTGTTCGAGAACGATCTTGATATGGCCGGGCGGTCGCGGGTGAATCATCTCGTCGGCGACGTGATTGGCAAAATGACCCTGCAGGTCGGGGTGGCGCTTGAAAAAAGGCAAATGGCGCTGGTAAGCAACGCCGTGTAAGTTGTTGATCTCAGCGACAAAGCCATACCAGTTCTGCCAGAAGACCTTGATCGCTTCCATTGGCAGCGTGCCAGCCGCCAGATCGCGGTGAAACCGGCCTTTGAGCAGCCAGCGGTCCGTAACATTCAACAGAACCTGTCGCAGTTCCGCCACGACGGCCTCGGATTCCCGCGCAGTTAGTCTCTTACCGAAATAGTCGTTCTTTGCTACTGCCATCTTTTCTCCTTAAATCAGCTCAGACTGAGCTTCTTCTGTTTTTCTTTGAACCGTTCAACCTTAAACTTTTGGGTTTTTCAGTAGAGCGCCCCCGGGTTCAAGATGTTGTTGGGATCAATCAGTTGTTTGATCTCTTTGACCAGATCGTAAAGACTGCCAAGCCGGTTATAGGGAAGAGGACCCTTCGTGCTTAGCGTGGGCGCGGTCCAGACGACGCCGCGCGCGTTCGTAAATTCCATCACCCTCCCCATCCATTTGCGCAGTTTGGCGATATCTTCGTCGTCGTAGGGATTGTAGAAAACGAAGTACTCCTCTTTCATCGCGAGATCGCGGGTGACGTAACTATCGTGCTGCGGCGAATGAGCGGCATCCCACAGGCCGCATGCGCGCTTGGCTGCTTCGTCGAGATCATAGAGCTCTTTCAAGAACGTAATCGGGTACATCTTCGAGGTGACCGCGAACATGCCGGTGTTGCGCACGACCGAACCGCACCAACCGTCGGGCCCCATGATGTGAAAGTCCGGCCAACTATGCAGACCGTGTTCTTGAGCTTTGGCGCCCATGGCCTTCTCGGCTATCTCTTTGACCTCAACAGCGTCCAGCTCGTCATAGATTCGCCGCATTCGTTTCTCTTTATAAGACAACTCTTCGCCGTCGCGAGCGAAAACAATGGTCTTGAGAAAAAACCACGCTTCATCCGGTACTTTAGTCTTGTCGTATAAGCCTTCTTCCATCGGCCAGTGATACTGCCAGCGATCGGTAAAATGAATGTCGTAAACCACTTCGCCTTTGACCAGGCGCAGCATCGACTCCTGCACTTGCTCGAGTTGATCGCGGCGAAACGTGTAGCAGTAGTCGTGGAGCCATTCTCTGCGGCCTTCGATAGCGCGCAGGCAGACTTTGCTGATGATGCCCATGGAGCCGGCGGAAAGCGTGAACAGGCCCATTAGATCCGGCAGATGGATCCATTTTTGGAACGGGCCGAAAGTTGTGTCTTTGTTCGCGAGCGCGCCTAACCGTATCGTCTCGCCGTTGGGCAGAACAACCTCCAGGCCGATCACCAGATCGGCGATCCAACCGTAGCGCGTCATGCCGTAACCGATGCCGCCTTTCGTCACCATGGCGCCGATGACGACGGAATTGCCGTAGCTCCCGTAGTTGGGCAGCATGAGTCCGTGTTGCCGTAGCGCATGAT
>JBOHVR010000278.1:0-5123 GCA_050735755.1 Binatia bacterium | reverse complement strand
CACTATTTCATGAAACCAACAGTCTTTTGGATCATCTGTTTAAAGCCCTTCAGCCACATGGAGCACGCCTGGCCGATATCAGAATCGAGACTGGCGGTGGCAGTGCAGCGGACTTTCATGTACTTTGCTATCTGTTTAATTATTGGGTAACTCTTCGCGTCCGCATCGATCGAATCGAGATAGTTGGCTCTCAGCTACCTCAGAATTACGTTGACAAATACGGCGTCGCTGTTGTGGATGCACTTCGAGCCATCTCCAATTATCATCAGCAGTTAAGCTACCGAGCGTACGCCCTTATGGTCGGATTGCATGGTTTACTCGAAGGGACGTCGGTCAAGCAGTACCTTTCTAAATTCGTCAAAAACATCCCAGATCGGCTGGGGCCATCCGCTGGTAGCGGAATCGTCATGTATTTCGGGCCTGTGGGCGAGCGGTTACTCTGCTCGGTTACGCTAGATACGTCAACTATAGTCTCGGACGGTCTTTTTTGTCGCACGCATGTAATATGGGATGCGAAGAAAGTGGAAATCGGACGTCTTCCCGAGCTTGCCAATGGTTTTGTGAGTGAAGCCATCAATCAAGTCGGCCTTAAATTACCGTCTTAGAGATCGAAATGGCTATTCAGGCGCATAATACGTTCGATCAGTTGACGGCTGCCAGTGACCACACACGACAGGTCGGGTTTGCCGCGATGATGGCGCGCCGTTCACAGCAATCGGTTGGTCTGGGTTGGTCAACATATCGTCGCGCTGAAAACGGCGAACGGACAAAAAGTGCCGCTTTGAGTCATTCGTCTATCGACCTTGTTATGAAATGGGGGGCACACTGGCTAGTATTTGAATGCAAGGCATTGCCGGGCTGCTTTCAAACTTCAACACGTCGCGTGGACCGGGGTCCTTTTGTTACTGATGCACAAGAACGCACTCGCTTGGAAACGACATATCGTGTCGTTCGTAGTCTCATGGAACGCGAACAGATAGCTTTAGCTCGCAAGACTTTGAATGCCTTGCCTGTAGGATGCTTGGATGATCCCATAATTGTTAGGCTCCGCCAGATGCTCGCGGTGCCTACAACAAAGACAACTCAGAAACGCGATATTGACCGAAAGCAAGACTATCAGTGGATCCGAGATCACGCTGAGGAGTATCGCGGTCAATGGATTGCTCTAAATAATGGTCAACTATTAGCAAATGCTGCCTCACTACGCGAGCTAATGGATTGCGTTAAGGCATTGCGCTTGGAATGTCCCCCGCTTGTGCATCAGATTAATCAATAATGCCTTTATGCTGAACACATTAGACGGTGCCTCGTTCGCAACCGGACGCGCTCGCTTTCTCGATGAAGATGCAAGTGCTCTGGAAGGAACCGCCAAGATTTTTGTAAAAATCGAACCGTCCAATCTCGGATTCCCGGTTTTAGCGCAATTAGATACGGGCTCTCCTTGGTCGATTTTGAAGCCAGAAATCGCCGAGGCAATGCAACTGACAACTGAAGAGGGTGAACCTGAAAGGCTCATTACACGGCTTGGTAGAATCGATGGTCAGCTGAAAAGGACAAACATTACTCTGCTCGCCGATGACGGTAATTCTGTCGAACTTGAAGCAACCGTATTCATACCGACAGAATGGACTGCTGGAAATTTTCTAGGATATGGTGGACTACTAGAAAGAATCCGCTTCGCAGTAGATCCGCAAGAGAATTTTTTTTACTTTGGTACTACGGCTTGATGAGTCGGAGTTCGCGTCTTTAATCGTTCACGAGAAACTGTGACTAGCAGGTGTCTCATCGCCACCTGCCTTGGGGAGGTGTCCGCCTGAAGAGGGTCCAGCTTGCTTCTGGCCGCGCAGATGAAGGATAATGGAGGCGAAGCTTATCTTTTGAAGCTCCCGGGGGAGATCCTTCCTCCATAAATCCTCCCAAAGCCGCTTCTTTTCACGTCCACTGCGCAATTGCTGTCAAGCAAAAGGTCGGGGCCGTCGGAGGGGAATCGGGCGTGTCGAGCTCATTACCGCGGCGCATTCCAGTTTTGACAGCGAACGCGCGTTTCGACTAATTTTCCACAAACTGAATGATGAAAGATCTCTTTAATCGCCGTCTTTGCACGGTCGCTGTTTTTGCACTTGTCGTTGGAGCACTTTGCCGAGGCGCCCTCGCGCAGGCGGAATGGGAGCAGACCCTGCGCGCCGCAGAAGCGGAAGGACAGTTTACGCTTTACGGGTGCTGCTATGACTTCGAGCGCATCCTCGAGGGTTTCAGAAAAAAATTTCCAAAAATAAAAGTCACAACCGTTGTCGGATCCGGCTCCCAGTTGAGCAACCGAATACTAGCCGAACGGAGAGCCGAGAAATATATTGCGGATGTCTTCAGTGGCGGCGCCAACACCAATCATGACGTGCTCTATAAAGCCCGCGCTCTGGACCCGATCACATCCGCGTTGCTTCTTCCGGAGGTTACGGACACCTCCCATTGGTACGAAAAACAGCATCGCTACATTGATCCCGAACGTAAATACATTTTTGCATATGTTGCCGACTCGCAATCGGGCCAAGTCGCTTACAATACCAAACTCGTCAATCCCCAGGAATTCAAATCCCATTGGGACCTCCTGAATCCCAAGTGGAAAGGCAAGATGGCGTCGCTCGACCCGACCGCTGGAGGAATGGGTGGAGCGCTTCAGTTATTCTACTATCATCCTCAGCTTGGACCGGGATTTATCACCAAGCTCTACAGCGAGATGCAAGTTACAGTGAGCCGCGATTCGCGGCTGATGACGGACTGGCTTTCCTCAAGAAAATTTTCTCTCTGCATTCGCTGCAGCGCCGGTGCGGAAGTCGGAAAGGCCAAGCAGCAAGGCCTGCCTATAGACTTTCTCGACACGTCGACTTGGAAAGAAGGCGGAAGTTCGAGTGCAAGCGGCGGCACTCTGGCGCTGCCGAACCGGGCGCCGCATCCGAATGCGGCCAAAATCTTTATTAACTGGTTTTTATCCCGTGAGGGACAAATCGCGCTGCAAAAGTTCGGCAGGCCCGACGCTCACAATTCCCGCCGGATCGATATTCCCAAAGATGATGTCGATCCCTATAATCGTCTGGAGGAAGGGAAAAAGTACTTCGATTTAGCCCGCCCCGAGTATCAAGACCTCACGGTCATTTTCAAGCTCGTTAAAGGCGTGATGCAAACAAAAGAAAAATAACCGTGCCGACCGCATCTCCCTCCTCCTCACAACCCCGCTTGTCAACCAACTGCACCCGGCTGTTCGGAGCCCTTCGACCAGGCTCAGGGCCCGTCCTGAGTTTATCGAAGGCGCGAACGGAATTTAGATAAATTCTCACTGAAAAAGGCCAGCTCGCCGTCGACATAGCCTGGATGAACGGCAGACCAGCGGGAATTGGCACGTAATTACCGTTCATGCTGAGCCTAGCCCTTGAGCCAAGCCGAAGGGTCGAAGCATTCTTGCTTTTTCGCTGAGACCCTTTCAAGCAATCGAGGCCATTCCGCGTTGGCGCTTGAATAACACTACAGCGCCTCGGTCGGTCACGAGAATGGGCCCGCCCCAAGCTCGGGAGAGCAAGAATCGCGGCGAGTAAATGGAGAATTTGCTTGTTTGGATAAAGAAGGCTGGCCACCAATGCTCCACATGGTCGCCTTGGAGTCGGCCAATCCGGTAATTAGATCGTCAGTTGCAAAAACATCATTAATACGTATACTTGACTACGATACACGTGTCCTTGAAAGGAAGCCGCAGCAGATGAAAACTAAACTGACACTTACCATAGACGAGGACCTAATTCCTAAAGCCAAGCGGTACGCCGAAGCCCGAAGGGATTCTCTGTCGGGCTTGGTGGAGAAGGCGCTTCGAGACCTGACCCAAACTAAAGAGATACCTTTTTCTAAGCGGTGGCGTGGAAAATTTAAGCCGTCTCGTCGCGCGTCAGTTCGTTACAAAGCTTTGTCCCGGCGTTATTTATGATCGTGCTCATTGATACAGATGTCTTGATCGACGTCGCCCTGGATCGCCGCCCCTTTTCAGATCCTGCGGGGCGACTCCTGGACGCGCTGCAAGAAAGGCGCGGCGAGGCTTACGTGGCGTGGCATTCAATTTCCAACTTCTACTACATGGTGGCTCCTAGGAAAGGCTCTCCGGGAGCCAAGGACTTCATTCGCGATTTATTGCGATTCGCGAGCGTCTCCCCGGCAGGCACAAGAGATGTCCTCTACGCTATCAGCCTTCCACTGGCCGACTTCGAGGACGCGCTGCAATGTGCCGCGGCCGTCCCCTGCCATGCCGACATCATAGCAACCCGCAATGTTCGCGACTACCGCAATTCCCCGGTTCCCGCCCGAAACCCCCAGGCCGTTCTCACAGCGCTGGGCGGCTAGAATCTCCCCTTTTCGACGTCTCGGGACTGCGGGAACTATTGTTTCCGCGCTCCATTACTCAGTAAATGACCCAGGGTGTGCCGGAACGAAACGACGCGGCTCAGGTGAGAGCTTGGAGCCGCGATTCTGCATTGCTGAGGCATTCGCGAGAGTGCTATGCTCGGTCGGACACAAAGGTTGAGGAGAAAACGGAATGACGCTTACACTGCGGTAATCAAGAAGTCAAACAAGCGTTGGATCGGCTGGATTGAAGAGGTTCCGGGGGTTGATTGCCAGGAGGTGTTGAAAAACGAGTTCGTGCAAAGTGTGCAGGCGACGTGGCGGGAAGCGTTAGAATTCAACGGCGCGATGCCTGGAAGCAGCCAGGGAAGGTTATGACGAAGAGCCGATCAACGTATGAAGCGTGGCGATCTCCTGCGCCACCTTCGAGAAAATGGCTGTGAACTGCTACGTGAAGGTGCCCCTATTCATGGTGGCACAACCGCGACAGAACAAACGCTCTTTTGTCCCCCGTCATAACGAGATCGTCGATCAGCTTGCCCGCAAGATCTGCAAAGACCCTCGGCATCCCGCCGATGAAATAATCCGACTAAAATTGGTCATCTTTCGCAGCGCCTCCAAATTATCCGTCCTGTCCTGCTAACAGACCAGTCGCTGCATGATCCAAACCTCAATGAGAGGAGCAAGCCATGGCCAATGTAGTCGAAATAGCCGGCCTTAAAATCGAAGAGACACTCTATCGT